>NZ_JBLWWF010000014.1:0-127982 GCF_048268085.1 Neptunicella sp.
TATCCGACAATCGAAGTTCGCCTGAACCTTTTACTCTGACTGCAGGGATACACTCACATTATCAATCAGACGGGTTTTACCTAGAAATGCGGCCATCAGGATGACTAAATTTGAATCTTCATGCCCTGGTGGCAACAGGGTATCGGCGCAACGGATGTCGATATAGTCAGTTTTAAAACCGAGTGAGTTTAATTCTTCTGTATAGCCTTGGATTAATTTGGAAAAATCCCGTCGGCCTAACTCGATATGATCGGCAATTTCCATCATCACCCGGTATAAGTTGGGCGCAATCTGACGTTGTTCCGCAGATAAATAACCGTTACGAGAACTCAGTGCCAAACCATCTTTATCCCGGGCAGTGGCCACACCATGCACTTGCAGATTCATGGATAAGTCGCTAACCATTGCCTTAATCACCTGCAATTGCTGAAAGTCTTTTTCTCCAAAAAAAGCATGATTAGGCTGAACCATATTAAATAGTTTGCAAACAATGGTCGCCACTCCACGAAAATGGCCAGGACGGCTGGCGCCACAAATCATGTAGGAGATACCGGGCACTTCTACAAAAGTCTGCTGTTCCAGTCCTCGTGGGTATATATCACTCGCTTTTGGGGTAAATACCACGTCGACACCTAACGCTTCTAAGGCGGTACAATCTTGTTCCAGTGTGCGGGGATAGGATTCCAGGTCTTCATTGGCACCAAATTGCATTGGATTAACGAAAATGGAGACCACTACGATGTCTGCGGCCTTCCGCGCCTGTTCAACTAATTGCAGATGCCCTTGGTGTAAATTACCCATGGTAGGGACAAACGCAATCACTTTACCGGCTAATTGCCATTCGCGACGTATTGCCCGTAATGGCAAAATATCACTGATAACTTGCATAGCTATCCTTAATTAAAACTGTGTTCAACGTCCGGGAAGTGACCTTCACGAACTTCTTTAATATATTGTGTAACGGCGCTGCGAATGTCACCGCACTGAGCTAGATAATTTTTTGAAAACTTGGGCATATAATTAGCACTAATACCTAACATATCGTGCATCACCAGTACCTGACCGTCAGTATCTGCGCCAGCACCAATGCCAATCACCGGGATGCTGAGCGCCCGACTGATTTTTTGCGCTAATGCGGTGGGGACACATTCAAGCACCAATAACTGCATACCGGCTTGCTCTAATTGCAGGGCTTCTTCCAGCATTTTTTCGGCCTGTAGTTCTGAACGACCTTGAACTTTAAATCCACCGAAAACATGAACTGATTGGGGCGTTAGACCTAAATGACCGCAGACCGGAACACCTCGCTCATTCAATCCACGAATGGTATCGGCCAGCCAACTCCCTCCTTCCATTTTGACCATACTGGCCCCGGCGGCCATTAGCTTACCGGCATTGTGATAGGTTTGTTCTGCGCTGGCATAACTCATAAATGGCATATCAGCGATGACAAATGCCCGTTGAGTGCCTTTACGTACCGACTTGGTGTGATAAACAATATCATCGACACTGACTGGCAACGTATCGTCTTGGCCTTGTAATACCATGCCCAAAGAATCACCAATCAGGATGGCATCAATACCTTGTTCATCAAATAATTTGGCAAAACTGGCATCATAAGCTGTGATGACTGTGATTTTTTCACCGTTTTGTTTCATTGCCAACAGACTGGCAGTTGTGACTTTTTTCATTTTTACTACCCCACTGTTGTTGAAAGGTTGCACTATACGTTTTTTTGCAATGATATTAAATTGTCAGTTGGTTTAATCCATTGAGAGGGCAGGTTTCAAGCAGCTCAATTAAAGGTTGTCCATCGGGCAAGACCAAATCCGGCGCAATCTCGGCCAATGGGTATAACACAAACTCCCGTTCGCGCATGCCGTAATGGGGCACGGTTAAGCGGTCATTCTTAATCTGTTGATTAGCATACAGGAGTATATCCAAGTCCAGTGTGCGTGCCCCCCAACGTTGATCTTTGCGCACTCGGCCTTGCTCCAGTTCAATGCGTTGTAAGCCATCGAGTAAGGCTAAAGGAGACAAGTCGGTTGTAAGTTCTGCCACCGCGTTAACATATTCGGGCTGATCTTGAGGGCCCATAGGTTGGCTAGCATATAGGCTGGACACACGCCCGATTTGACTTGTTGGCAAACTGTTCAATGCTTTCAAGGCCATCTTGATCTGTTTGACGGGCTCGCTTAAGTTGCTGCCCAATCCGATAAATACCTGTTTCACTTGGCGGCTTTTTTAGGCTTAAATTTGCGCTTGCGGCGGGCTGGTGGTTTTTCCGTATCGCGAAGTTTATCCAATATTTTTTTACGTTGCTCAGGATTGGCATGCTGGAATTCGGTCCACCATTCGGCTAATTCCGCCAATTGCCCGCCTTCAATTTCAGCACGAACCAGCAAGAAATCGTAAGCTGCCCGAAATCTTGGATGTTCTAATAGCTGAAAGGCTCGACGACCAAAGCGACGTGGCAGACGGTTCTGTAATTGCCAAATTTCACGCATCACGGTAGTAAAACGTTTGGGGATCATGATGCGTTTGGTTTGTCTGTCCAGTACGTCACCCATAGCCAGATTGAACGCGTCAAATTGACTAAATCCTCCATCAACAATCAGGTTTTGACAACGATCTTCCAGTGGATACCAAAGAAGCGCGGCATAAATAAAGGCCGGGGTCACGCGTTGTTCGTTGTTGATACGTTCATCGGTATTAGCCATGACTTTTTCAATAAAACTAATTTCACGGCTATTGGCATCATTGAGTAGCGGGGCCAGAATTGGAAATAGGGGTTCCATCAAATGATATTGCTGCAACAAATGAAAAATTTGTAAGGCATTACCGGACAAAAATAGTTTAAGCACTTCTTCAAATAGGCGAGCTGGCGGAATATTGGTTAACAGTGGCGCCAACGTCTTGATAGGCAGCGCAGCGCTATCCTCTATTTGCATATTCAGTTTCGCTGCAAAACGCACGGCACGTAACATACGCACTGGATCTTCGCGATAACGGGTTTCCGGATCGCCAATCAGACTGATTTTTCGTTGTTCTATCGCGCCAATGCCGTTGGCAAAATCACTAATGGAAAAATCAGCGATGTTGTAATACATCGCATTGACGGTGAAATCACGACGTTCAGCATCTTCAAAAATATCACCAAAGACATTGTCACGCAGAATTTGTCCATGGTCACTTTGTTTGCCCAAGTCTTCATCGGATTGGTGATGACCACGAAAAGTGGCGACTTCAATGATCTCGCGACCAAACATCACATGAGCCAAACGAAAACGACGGCCAATCAGGCGACAATTACGGAATAGGGCTTTTACCTGTTCGGGTTCAGCATCGGTGACCACATCAAAATCTTTAGGTTTAAGACCCAGTAATAAGTCTCGTACACAACCTCCAACCAGATACGCTTTGAATCCAGCATTATGCAGGCGATAAAGTACTTTTAGTGCACTATCACTAATGTCATTACGAGAAATGCCATGCTCACTGCGGCTTAATATACGTGGCTCTAATCGGGTTTTCTCGGCTACAACACCACTGTTCAGTGCTTGTTTAACCTTATTGATGATGCGGGTAATTATAACGCTGACTCCTAGAAATATTTTGATCGATTTATGCCGGAAAAATGGCCGCTAATTCTAGCGCAGCTAGGTGTAAAAGAGAATTATTAGGTGTTTTTATCTGTTACTTGCGATTCGGTTATGGCTTATTCATCATCAAGTTTGAATTTCAATGGTCTTGGGTAAACGTTCAATCTGCCAGTGGTTGACTGCCCAATGCAATATTTCCTGGCAGGGAGCACCTTGCAATACGGCGGGTGGAGAATGATTTAACCAGGTTAAGACCTGAGTGATATTTTGACTGGCTTGTTTATCGTTTAAAGCCGGGGCATGGTTCTGTTTACTTAGTTTCATTCCAGGCTGTGTGACGACCACGGGCAAATGCAGATACTGGGGAATTGGCTGATTAAACAATTTATACAGGAGCATCTGACAGGCGGTCGGTTGTAATAAATCGACGCCTCGGACTATATGGTTGATACCTTGACGAATATCATCGACGACCACCGCTAAATGGTACGCGTACAGACCATCTTTGCGTCTAATAATGAAGTCTTCTCCAGCAAAATTCATGTCACTTTGAATATTGCCTTGGAGTAAATCGGTAAACTGTTCCACCGGCTGATCATTGCGGATCCGCAATGCGCAATATGGGGCGGCAAGTTGACGTTCCCGACAGTGGCCTTGGTAATGACCGCCAGCTTGCTGGATCATTTTGCGAGTGCAGTCGCAATAATAGCTAAGTCGCTGTTGTGCCAGCCAATTCAGGTGGTGATCATAATGCGCGCTATTGTGACTCTGGTATTCCACACCCTCATCCCAAAGCAATCCATGCGCTTCGAGACTGGTTAAAATACGGTCTGCTGCACCCGCCACTTCGCGCGGTGGATCAATGTCTTCAATGCGTACTAACCATTGCCCGGATTCAGCGCGTGCTTGCAGATAACTCCCGACTGCTGCTACGAGTGACCCTAAATGCAGTGGACCGGAAGGCGATGGCGCAAAGCGTCCTCGATAGGGTGTGTTAATCAGCATCATGATGGAGAACTCATTGCCCTAGAAACGACAAAAGCTGCATAAAGACGGGCTTTATACAGCTTCTATACAACAGCGTAGGGTGATTAACCCTGCATCTGTTTCTCTTTGATTTCTGCCATCGTTTTACAATCGATACACAGATCAGCTGTCGGTCTGGCTTCTAAACGGCGGATACCGATTTCAATACCGCATTGATCACAAAAGCCAAAGTCGTCTTCTTCGATACGCTTAAGGGTTTTTTCGATCTTTTTAATTAATTTACGTTCACGATCTCGTGTACGTAATTCAATACTGAACTCTTCTTCCTGTGCTGCCCGGTCAACGGGATCGGGGAAGTTGGCGGCTTCATCCTGCATGTGATGTACCGTACGGTCTACTTCTTCACGCAGTTGATTACGCCAGGCTTGTAATAATTTACGAAAATGCTCCATTTGAGCATCATTCATGTATTCTTCGCCGTCCTTCACCTGATACGGCGATACGCCTGCCAGCGCTAGCAGACCAATGGTTTTGTTTGTTTTTTCTGTTGGCATTTGCCAAATCTCCTAAACAAAATCGCAAGGATTTAAAATAAGCGGCTATCTATAGCAGAAAGCCTGGCCCTTGACAATGATATGGGTTGTTCACTTCCAATAACAAATAACCCGGCTCAAATCAGACACGCAAATATGGAGATGAAATTTAAAAAATCAACTATTTTATTGTAAATAAAACGGGACCGGTTGATGTAAAAAGTAATTTTCTTGTTGCAACTGGCTGCGATAGGCCAAAATTTGTACTCCTGCCTCCACTGCCAGTTGGAGTTCTTTGGCGTAATCCGGATCAATATGTGCGGCTACCCGAACTTTTTCGATACCACTATGCTGTACTGCAAATAATAATACTGCACGATGGCCTTGCTCGATCATATTGACCAACTCACGCAGATGCTTTTGACCTCGCTTAGTAACGGCGTCGGGGAAATACCCCCATCCCTCTTGTAACAATGTCACGGATTTCACCTCTACGTAGCAGTCGGGCAAATCGGTTTGCGTGAGCAAGAAATCAATACGGCTATTTTCGCTACCGTATTTTACTTCGCTAGCAATATGCTCATAGTCGGCTAATTCTTGGATGACTTGATTGTGCAGCGCTTCTGCGACTAATTTATTGGCATTGTGGGTGTTAATACCAATAATCTGTTGTTGCTGGTTTTTTACCAGTTCCCACGTATAGGCGAGTTTTCGTTTGGGATTATTGTGTTCCGATAAATAAGCCGTCCAGCCGACTTCCCCACAATTGGTCATGGAACCGGTATTCGGGCAGTGAGCCGTCACCAGTTGACCATGAGCCAACTCCACATCGGCAAAAAAACGTTTGTAGCGTTTAATTAACTTTCCTTTGATCAGCGGACTAACAAATTTCATCGCTTGAGATAGCACCCTTGGATAATTTAGACTAGCTGCCTATTCTATCAGTTCTTACCTTACTCACTTACCGATATTGGAGTTTATTTATGGCTCACCTTACTTTGGCTCTTTCTACCAAGCCAGCCGCAGCCCATTGGGGCGCCAATGCGATTTTATCTTTCACCGACAACAGTGCGACCATTCATCTTGGCGATGAGCCAACTAATTATTTACGTATTATTAAAAAAGCCGCGCGTATTCTTGAAGGGTTGGGCAATAAAGAAGTGGAATTTCAAGGCGATTGGCACATTGAACAACAATGGGCATTTGCTTATAGCTACAGTTCAGTGAAAAAACCGGGCGGGATTATTTGGCTGGAAAATACGGATAAAGCCGAATTGGAAAAACGCTTTAAAGCCTTGTTATTTACCCGCGATATTATTAATCGCGGGCCTAACGATATTCATCCTCAAACTCTGGCTAGTGAAGTCATTAATTGGCTAAGCCAAATTGGTGGCGAGGCGATTAGTAGTAAAGTGATCAGTGGTGAGGATTTGCAAAAGCAGGGTTGGACCGGCATTTATAATGTGGGACGGGGCAGTGATCGCCCCCCTTTATTATTGGAAGTTGATTTTAACCCATCAGGTCAGGCTGATGAACCGGTCAGTGCCGCATTGGTAGGCAAAGGTATTACGTTTGATAGTGGCGGTTATAGCATTAAATCCAGTGAAGGGATGCTCACCATGAAATGCGATATGGGCGGTGCAGCCACCGTTAGTGGAGCACTGGGATTAGCCATGATGCAAGGCTTGCAGAAACGGGTGAAATTATTTTTATGCTGTGCTGAAAATTTGATTAACGGAAATGCCTTTAAGCTTGGTGATATTCTGACTTACAAAAATGGGACAACGGTGGAAATAGTCAATACCGATGCTGAGGGGCGATTAGTTCTGGCAGACGGTTTATTGGCCGCCAGTGCAACGGGAGCTCCATTGATTATTGATGCGGCGACCTTAACCGGAGCGGCAATGGTTGCGGTGGGCAATGACTATAATGCCCTGTTTGGTTTGGATAAAAAGTTACTGCAAACCGTACTGGCGATTGCTGAACAGGAAAATGAACCGGCGTGGCCATTACCGCTGGAGTTATGGCATCAGGAAAATTGTCCATCGGCTTATGCCGATACGGCGAATAGTCGAGCCCAAAAAGGCGGAGGCGCTGGTGGTGCTTCAAATGCAGCAGGTTTTTTGTCGCGGTTTGTGAGTAATCAAGGTCAGGGATGGATACATTTTGATTTGGCTTCAGCATTTAATAATAATGCAACCAGTTATTTGCCTGCGGGTGCTTCGGGAGCTGGAATTAGAACTATTGCCAGAACATTATTAAATGCAGACTAATGGATATTGACGTTGAATTAGGTCTGTAAACAAGAATGGGTTATCGCTAAGGCGCTGAGGAAAGCATGATTGTGACATCAACCTCCGCGTCTTGGTGATATCGATTAAATACCGCCGATGCGTTCTGCGAAGGTTTTGTAACGTTCTACATCATCAGAGTCAAAAAGGGGACGCCCTTCATCATCTTTTTGTTTGGCGATTAACAGGCTCTCTCGCTCAAGGCGTTCAACCCGAATATCTTGTACCCCTAAAAATGTCGCTACTTCACTTACGGTCATTAAACTCATTTGTTCCCCATCCATCGTTTAATAAATATTGTTACAGACTAAAATTTTACCTCAGTATAAACAACTTAATTAAATAACTGAAAGTTAGATATTTTTTTACTAGAATAGCAGCATTATTCGTCTGTGACATACTGAGAAATAAAAATGGATACTTGGTCGGCTGCCGTGATGTTGTTTCTGATTATGGATCCATTGGGCAATTTACCGATTTTTATGTCGGTACTAAAAGTGATTGAACCCAAACGCCGTCGTATCGTATTAGCTAGAGAACTGATTTTTTCGTTACTCATCATGGGGCTATTTTTATTTAGTGGCCAATCGATGCTGGATTTTTTAAATGTTCGGCAGGAAACCGTCAGTATTGCCGGCGGAATTATTTTGTTTCTGATTGCATTACGCATGATCTTTCCCCAACCGGGCGGCGCTATCGGCCATACTGTTGGCGAAGAACCTTTTCTGGTGCCGCTAGCGATTCCTTTAGTGGCAGGGCCATCTATTCTTGCCGCGCTAATTTTACTGGCTAATCAAGACCCTACGCGGATGACCGATTGGAGTATTGCACTGTTTTGCGCTTGGCTGGTGAGTGCCGCAATTTTAATGTTTTCCAGCCTTATCCATCGGATTTTGGGTGAGCGGGGGTTAACGGCCGTGGAAAGGTTGATGGGCATGATTTTGGTGATGATTTCTATTCAAATGTTTCTTGATGGTATCGTTGCATATTGGGGACACGCTGCATGAAAAACAAATTAAATACCTTTGCTCGGGTAAGAGAATTATCCGGTTGGCAGGCTATTGCCTTCGCGGCCACATTGGTGGAAAGGATGTTACCCAATTATCAGCTGTTTTGTGAGGCGAGTGAGTTTGGGGATCCTGAACAATATCGTAAGACACTCAATTCCATTTGGGAGTCTTTGGCCAGTCCTAAAAGCAAAATTAATTTTGCGGCTCAGTTGGAAAAAATCGAAGTCGCGATCCCGGATGCGGCTGATTTTGATGTGTATGGGGTTTATCCCGCTATTGACGTTTGCATGTCTATGACAGCATTAATATTGTTAATTATGGATGATGATCCGCAAGGGGCCGTAGTGGTCAGTAAGTTATCCCAAGGTTCAGTTGAAGCTTTTATTGAAGCGGCAACTGAAGGTGATGTGGATGATCAGCAAATTAAACAACATCCACTAATGCAGTGGGAAATCAGTTTTCAAACCGAGTTACTCGATGTGATCGCTAAGGCCAAGCCATCGGCTGATGTGTTTAAACAGCTTAAAGCGATGGCGACAGAAGAAGGGATGTCAAATATCGGTATTGATTTGCAGGACTAGGGTCTGTTGATCTTTGCTGTATGAATTTTGTTCTAACTAAACGCTTTTTAATCGCGACGCTTATTTGCAGGCCTAATGGATTAAGTCAAAAATAAGCAACAATGAGTAAAAAGCGTTTAGGACGAACCCTTCGGGCAACGTTTGCGCGGCATTTCTACTGCTTCAGCACTCATTCATGTAGAACAACTACACCACAATCGTGCTTCGTTGTTTAAATACCGCGCAATTCGTTGCAAAAGTATACAGCAAAGATCAACAGACCCTAATCCGGATTGGAATAAATTGTTTATTCACTAATAAATAAAGGAATAATCACTGCCAGCCAGCAGACTAGAATGATCAGCATGGTAAAAAACACCGCTGCCGAGCCGAGATCTTTAGCTTGCTTGGATAATGGATGAATTTCTGTACTTATCCGGTCAATGGCCGCTTCAATAGCACTATTGATACACTCTACAACCAACAGCATCAGTAGCGGTACAATCAATACGACCAACTCCAATGGCTTATGTGTGATCCAAAAAGCCAGCGGGATCATAATCAGACACAATAATAGTTCCTGACGAAAAGCCGCCTCATGACGAAAGGCGTAACCTATTCCGTCTAGCGAACATTGTGCGGCTTTGAATACTCGTCCAAGGCCGGTGCCATTAGGTTTTTCCATTGTCATATTTTTATTCATCTCGTTGATATAAGCGATAACAAACTTGCTTGGTTTGACGCTGTTTTAATAACCGCCAATCGGAGGGAACAGCATAATTGGAGTTTGCCAACTCGGATTCTATATAAATTAACCCATCGTTGGCCAATAGGTTGTGTTCGCTAATCTGTTTTGTCAGCGGTTCAACTAACCCTTGATTAAAAGGGGGATCGACAAAAATCAAATCAAATGAGCGATTAAGTGTTGCAGTGATAACGTTAATATTATCATTCAAGACCGTTACTTGCGCTGTTGTTAACTGCAAAGTTTGACAGTTTTGGTGAATGATCTGGCAAGCTGATTTATCCAACTCAACAAACACACAGCTAGCAGCATGACGGGATAATGCCTCGAATCCCAGCCCACCACTGCCAGCAAAAGCATCGAGACAATGGCGACCTACTATATAAGGCGCTAACCAGTTAAATAGGGTTTCTTTCGTTCTGTCTGTGGTAGGGCGTAACCCTTGTACATTTAAGACTGGTAATTTTCGTCCTCGCCATTGTCCGGCAATAATACGAATGCTTCCTGAAGTTAGAGATTTTTTTTTGGCCTGAGACTTCATTGAAATGATATGATTATTCGGATTAACACATAGTGTACAGCTTCATGGTTGCTGTTACATACCTAATTATTGTTAAGGAACTTGGTTTTTATGTCGAAGCTATTCCCCTGGTTTAAAAAAGATAAACAAAATCAGGCGCCCTCTGAGCCCGAACAGGCAGTAGAATCACCAACAGAATCGTTACCCGCTGAGGACATTGAAAAGCCGCTAGAAGCAGACCATGATATTCCTGCTACGCATGTCGAGCCGGACGTCACAGAGGCAACGACTCCCCCAGAAAAAGCGCCATCTGAAATCCAGGATAAACCGGGTTCCGGTGGCTTTTTTAGTAAACTCAAGCAAAGTTTATCGAAAACCCGAATCAATATTGGTACGGGGTTTATCAGTTTATTTACCGGCAAAAAAATTGATGATGAGCTATTTGAAGAATTGGAAACCCAACTGTTATTGGCAGACTTGGGGATGGATACCACCCAAAAAATTATTCGCCAATTAACGGAAAAGGCTAAATTAGCCCAGTTAAAAGACGCTGAGGCATTATATACATTGCTCAAGCAACAAATGGCCGAGTTACTTAAACCGGTGAGTCAGCCATTGGATTTTAGTCAAACCGATGGGCCATTTGTAATTTTGATGGTGGGTGTCAATGGTGTTGGTAAAACCACTACTATTGGTAAACTCGCCAAACAATACCAGCAGCAGGGTAAAAAAGTCATGCTGGCCGCAGGTGATACCTTTAGAGCCGCAGCGGTGGAGCAACTACAAGTGTGGGGCGAGCGCAATAATATTCCGGTGATTGCCCAACAAACCGGATCGGATAGTGCCTCGGTATTATTTGATGCATTGCAGGCTGCCCAGGCTCGTAAAGTCGATATTCTGATTGCCGATACGGCAGGCCGTTTACAGAACAAAGATCATCTGATGGAAGAATTAAAAAAAGTCGTGCGGGTGATGAAAAAAATCAATCCTGATGCCCCTCACGAAGTGATGTTAACCTTGGATGCCGGTACCGGACAGAATGCCATTAGCCAAGCAAAATTATTTAGTGAAGCGGTTGGTTTAACTGGCATTACCTTAACTAAACTGGATGGTACCGCCAAAGGCGGGGTAATTTTTGCCATTGCTGATCAGTTCAGTATTCCGATCCGTTATATTGGAGTGGGTGAAGGGATCGATGATTTAAGACCTTTCGAAGGTTCACAATTTATTGATGCCCTTTTTAGTCAGTCAGAAGAATAAACGGAAACCCAAATAGATTATGATTAAGTTTCAGCAAGTGAGTAAAACTTACCCGGGGGGACATCAGGCATTACGTCAGGTGAGTTTTCATATTAAACCTGGAGAAATGGCGTTTTTAACCGGACATTCCGGTGCAGGTAAAAGTACCTTGCTGAAATTAATTAGTATTATGGAACGTCCCACAGTGGGAAAAGTACTGATTAATGGTCATGATTTAATGCAAATCAAAGCACGACAAATTCCCTATATCCGCCGCGACATTGGGATGATTTTTCAAAGCCATCAATTGTTAATGGATAAAAGTGTATTTGATAATGTGGCGTTGCCGTTAATTATTGAGGGCTACGCCCGACGTGAAATTACCCGCAGAGTCCATGCCGCGCTGGATATGGTCGGCTTATTAAATAAAGCGAAAAATTCCCCTATTACCCTATCAGGTGGTGAGCAACAACGTGTGGGGATCGCCCGTGCCGTGGTAAATAAACCCCCTCTGTTACTCGCCGATGAGCCGACAGGTAACCTCGATCCCAAATTATCCATGGAAATTATTCAACTATTTGAGAACTTCAATCAGGCGGGGGTTTCTGTATTGATCGCAACCCATGATCTTGGGTTAATTGCTCGTATGCGTTATCGCACCCTGACTCTTAAGAATGGTCAAATGATAACTGACGGATTAGCAGAAGATTGGCAGGAGGGTGATGATGAGCTTATTGTTTAAAGAACGCCAGCACGGAGCAGAACAAAGCAAAATTTCAGCCCCACAAAAAGTGCTGATGTTTTTTGTTGATCATTTACGTCAGGCGTTAGCTAGTTTAGGTGAATTATGGCGTACTCCAGCGGCATCATTGATGACAATTGGTGTTTTGGGATTGAGTATAACCTTGCCGACAACCTTGTATGTGTTGGTTAAAAATACCGAGCAGGTTAGTGCTGGCTGGGAGCAGGCGGCAGAAATATCATTGTTTTTGCGCAGGGATGTCTCTCAAGGAGATATTCAGCAAATGATTAAACGGGTTAGCTTATGGCCTGAAGTTGAAAAACTGGTGCATATCCCTGCTGATCAAGCGTTGAATGAATTTAAACAATTATCCGGTTTTGGTGATGCCCTACAGTATTTGGACAGCAATCCGCTGCCTGAAGTGATATTGGTGACACCAACGGTCAAGCATGCAGGACCCCAGTCGGCAGCACGATTATTGGAAAAATTACGTGATGAAAGAGAAGTCGAAACCGGCAAGCTGGATATTGAATGGCTAACTCGTTTGCATGGCGTACTGGGATTGGCTCGAGAATTAGTACTGCTAATCGCAATTTTACTGTTTATGGCAGTGGTATTGATAATTGGTAACACTATCCGATTAAATATACTGAATAAGCGAAGTGAAATTCTGGTGATGAAATTAGTTGGCGCGACGGATGCTTTTATTCAGCGGCCCTTCCTGTATACCGGCTTCTGGTTTGGTCTAACCGGGGGAATATTAGCCTGGTTTGCGGTGATATTGATTACGTGGTGGATGGGATCCAGTATTGCCAATGTGACTGCCTTATATCAGAAAAACTTTGAATTAACCGGTTTAGCCGGGTCAGAATTATTGACCATGTTAGGCCTGTCTATTTTTCTTGGTTTAGTCGGTTCCGTGATCAGCGTGCATCGACATGTGCGAGATATAGAGCCGAGTTAACTGAATATTGTACAGAGCATTAATCGTCTTTTGCTACGGTGCGCATTGCCGCTCCCCAAATGAGCGCTTGCTGATGAAATTGATGCACATCATCGGTACCAATTTGTAGACAATCTGCAGCTGTGGTTGCGGTTTCCCAGTTACCTGATTCAAGAGCTTTTGCTAATAAAAGGTAATTATTCAGTCGTCCTTCAATGCCACAAAGCGCCTGTTTGAGTTCATCTGAAATGGGTAATTTATTCACCAATACAGTCATTTCTTGATCGAGAAGGGCGTCTAACATCGATAACAAGCCCACTAAAAAGCCCATTGGAGGGTTATTGTATTCGCCCTTATTGTCGGCAATGAGTTCACAAAATTTGGCACGGATCAGCGATGTGTGGACGAGTTCTGGTGGTTTGTTGTCATTTAAATTAGCCAATGCCAGCAAGGCAATAAACTTTTTGATTTCGATTTGGCCCATAAAATTCAGGGCATGTCGTAATGATGTAATTTTGTGCCGTTTGTTGACTAACGGATTATTAATAAAACGCAATAATCGATAGGTTAAGGCAACATCTCGTTCAATAATATTATTGATATGAGCAAAGTCGAATTCGATTGAAGACGAAACCGATAGTAACTCGATAATATTGATTTTCGATGAAGGCAGACCCTTATTTTTGATGACCTCAGGGCGGGTAAAAAAGTAGCCTTGAAAATAATCAAAGCCCAGTTCATGAAAAAACTGAAACTCATCGTGAGTTTCGATTTTTTCGGCAACTAATTTGACATTGTAGGCTTTTAATTTCGCCATATTGTCTTCAATGGTAGCGCGACTGCTTTCCCTGACATCGACTTTAATGATGCTCACAAGAGGAATAAATATGTCCCATTTAGGATCGAAGTCATAATCATCTAATGCGAGCTTGTAACCTAATGCCTTAATTTGAGCACAGGCATCCAGAATGGGTTGATTAATTTCAATGTTTTCGAGTATCTCCACCACGACAGCGTCAGGATCAAGAAAGGTTGGAAAACGGTATAATAAGGTGTCTTGAAAAAAGTTGATAAAGGCAGGTTTACCATTGGTGATTTCATCCAGACCCAGACTTAAATGACTATTAGTCAATAATTTAGAGGTGGCTTCGTCGGGGGCAATATCGGGATAACAATTACTGGTACCATCACGGAATAATAGCTCATAGGCATGCACTCGTTTTTTTCGGTCAAAAATGGCTTGTCGTGCCACATAGTTATACATAACGCTAATCTTCCTTTATGAAAGTAGAATATTTCAGAAAAATACAACTACCTTAATTACCACTCCAGTCTGATTACGCAGTGAAAACGTTATGTTGAACGGTTACATGTATCAAACTTGAAAAATAGAGAATTAAATTTTTTTGTTGTCACCATATTGAAATTTTATTGATTTGTCACCATTGGAACTTATTAAGTGAAATAGACACTAATGAAATAACCAACAAGTCCTGCGCAAATGTAAGCAAATGCAAAAGTAATGGCGAAGCATTTGGCGCGATGATAGACTGAGTGCAATAAGTAATTTTAGGAGTTCACAATGAGCACAAGCCTACAAATGGCATTAAGCGTTCCTCGCAGCTCCGGTAGTATTGAAGCCTATATTCAGGCCGCTGGCAGTATTGCCATGTTGAGTGCCGAAGAAGAGCGCGAGTTAGCTGAAAAGTTACAACAAGATGGTGACCTGGAGTCAGCACGTAAGCTGATCATGTCTCATTTGCGCTTTGTTGTGCATATTGCAAAATCATATTCTGGTTATGGTTTGCCTCAGGCTGACTTAATTCAGGAAGGCAATATTGGTTTGATGAAAGCCGTCAAGCGTTTTGATCCCACTGTTGGTGTTCGACTAGTGTCTTTCGCAGTGCATTGGATAAAAGCTGAAATTCATGAATTTGTCTTGCGCAACTGGCGTATCGTAAAAGTCGCTACCACTAAAGCACAACGTAAACTGTTCTTTAATTTGCGTAAGGCCAAAAAGCGTCTTGGCTGGTTTACACATGCTGAAGTTGAAACCGTTGCCGAAGAATTAGGTGTGAGCACCAAAGAAGTTCTGCAAATGGAAGCCCGTATGAGCAGCCAAGATCAGACTTTTGATTTGTCAGCTGATGATGACGAAAGCGGCAATTTTGCACCCGTACAATATCTTGAAGATAAGTCTGAAAGTGTTGAATCACAGATTATTTCTGATGATTGGGACAGTAATTCCAGCGACCGTCTTTATTCAGCGATTAAGACCTTGGATGAGCGCAGTCAGCATATTATTCAAACGCGCTGGTTGACCGATGATAAAACGACTTTGCAGGAACTGGCAGATAAATATCAGGTGTCCGCTGAGCGTGTACGTCAAATTGAAAAGAATGCGATGAAAAAATTGCAATCTGCAATGGCCTAATCGCTAGCCAACAAATTAACTAAGCCTTCTTCGGAAGGCTTTTTTGTGCCTCAAGTTTAATTATTCGTTTTCAGGTTTGCTTGGCATAACCCAATATTCACCTTTAAACACTCCTACTGGTGTTTCATCGTCAAAAATGTCTACTTGTAGCTTAACTGGACAGCGCTTATTTTTTCTTAACAAATCGAATTTTTCGACCATCGACTCAATATTGCATACGGCTCTTGGCCGAACGGTGATAGGTTTATTATATTTAATCTCGCCTTCGGCCAGTACAATATCACCGCTCAGATCTTTTTCTTTTAAATGTAAATGAATCATTCCCCAACCGGTTAAAACCGCTTGTGAATAGATGCTGCCAGCAAACATGGTGTTATGCGGATTCATATTTTTTACTAAGGATGAGCGGGTTTCCAATGTACGACCACTGTATTGAAATAGTTTTATACCCATCTGTTCGCTAATCGGAATTGAGTCATGCCAAACTTCCTGTAACGCTTGACACCATTTGGGGTGGATCATGATGGCATTCATTTCAGTCAGTTGTTTAATCATTAGCTGGCGGCTTAAACTCCCTAATTCGGTAGGGCTTTCTCCGGCGACAACATAGCCACAACTTTTAAAAAATGGCATAGAAAGTTCGCGGCTGTTGGTTACAATCCGCTCGACACCTTCGTGGCGAGCGACACCTTCAATAGCAGAGACAATCAATTTCCCCAACCCTTTGCCTTGTTGATCATTGGCAACGGCAATATGGCGCATTTGCGCTTCTTCTGAGGTGTTGAAATGCAGTCGACCTATGGCCAATACTTCTTTGTTTGGACCAACAATCATCCTATGATGACTAACTTGTTCGTATTCATCCTTTTCTGAACCGGGAGGGTAATTCCATGGTTTACGCAACATTTGCCAGCGAAAAGTAAAATACTTTTCAAAGTCTTCATCGGTTTCCGGTGTTACGACTCTATACATATATTCACTTATTCTCTTAGTTAGAAAAGGTTACAGTTTCGATCCAGAACGGATAACCTTATAGTGTTCTGCACAGTTTAGGAAGATGATTTATAACAGTGATATTCAATTTAAAACAAGATCTTGAGCAACAATCATTGCTATACATGCGTAATTTAGGCGGCTCACAGGCCTTATCCGTAGAGCGAAACGAACATTATTGCTGGCTAAAAATTAATTCTACTGTGCACAGTGTAATGAGTGTCAAACAACCGGAGCAACTTATTTTACCGCATTTGCATGCGATGATGCTGGCTCAATATTTTGTTCCTCAGGCAAGCAGTGCATTAGAGCTTGGGCTGGGCGGCGGCTCAATCCAACGTTATTTAGCCCATTTTAATCCGATAACCCTGACCAGCGTCGATATTAGCCCGGACGTTATCGCATGTTTTGATCACTATTTTAATCCTAATCAAATACACGGCAATATTATTCAGGCGGACGCCTTGGACTATTTAGCCCAAGCTAAAGATATAGATTTATTGTTTATCGATTTATTTGCTGAACAGCATTGTCCTGAGTTTTTATTCACAGCTGATTTCTATCGGTGTTGTCAGGAATGTTTGTCAGCAAATAGTCTTCTAGTGCTGAATTTACTTCCGGCAGGAGAGCATCAGGTGGACCAAGTGATGCAACTTTTACAACAGCAATTTGGCCGCTTACCCATGTGCTTCTCGCTCCCCGGTTATATTAACCGGATCCTGATGGTGGCAGATCGGGACATTCCCAGAATTAGATTTGATCAGGATTTTTTTTCCTTTGTGAATAAAATGGCGATTAATTTAAATTTATTCGTATTAGATCCCTAACTATATGGATAACTGAAAGGTAACAGGACCATCATTAATTAATTCTACTTGCATATCCGCACCAAACTGACCGGTTTGACATTGAATACCACTATCTCGAGCTTGCTGAATAAAATACTCATATAACTTTTCACTCAATTGGGGATCGGCCGCACTGGAAAAGCTGGGGCGGTTTCCTTTGCGGGTATCCGCCACGAGCGTAAACTGTGATACTACTAACAGTTCACCTTTTATTTGCTGCAAATTAAGATTCATTCTATCTGCCGCATCGCTAAAAATCCGATAGTTTAATACCCGTTGGCACAGACGTTGGGCTTTATTTTCATCGTCTTCTTTTTCAATCCCCAACAGCAGTAATATTCCTTGACCAATTCTGCCTACGCACTCACCTTCAACCACGACACTGGCTTGTTTTACTCGCTGTAATAATCCAATCATTGCTGCACCTTAATTTCTTTGTGTTATCTAATTTATCATCCAAGCTGTGGATAGTGGAGTGGTTATTGGTTTTGATAGGGTATTGAGTGATGTTCTTGAGTAAAATGCTAAATTCCATTAACTTGTAGAACTAATGAATGCAATTTGATCGCGAATGAGGAGAGAGTCATGGCAGGACAAGGATCGGGCGGCAATGTGATTGCTGCATTATGTAATATTTTTATTCCAGGTTTAGGTCAGTTAGTTCAAGGTCGAATTCTGGCCGCGTTAATGTTTTTTGTGGTTACTGCCGTATGTTATGCGCTGACGGCTACGGTTATCTTGTTTTTCATGTGGATTATTGGCGCGATTTTTCACTTGTGGGCTATTATCGATGCCGCTAAATACCGAGGCGGAGCGTGATGAAAAAGTTACTCATCCCGTTATTTATTTTATTAACGGGATGTCAATCTGCCTACTATGCTGCGATGGAAAAGGTCGGTATCGAGAAGCGAGATATTTTAGTCGATAGAGTCGAAGACGCCAAAGATGCGCAGCAGGATGCCCAGCAGCAATTTAGTTCTGCCCTGGAACAGCTTAGTGAACTGATTCAGTTTGATGGTGGTGAATTACAAGAAGTTTACCAGAATCTTAAAGATCAATATGAAGTGAGTGAGGAATCTGCATCCAGAGTCAGTGCCCAAATTGATAAAGTCGAAAGTGTCGCCGAGGCGCTATTTGATGAATGGCAAGATGAGCTGGATCAGTACAGTAACGAGAATTTACGTCGTGATAGTCAACGTAAACTTAAAGAAACTCAGCGCCGTTATTTAAGTCTGGTTAAATCCATGCGCAAGGCAGAAAGTAAAATGGCACCAGTATTATCGGCATTACAAGATAACATGTTGTATTTAAAACATAATCTTAATGCCGCCGCGGTAGGCGCGTTGCAAGGCGAATTGAATAATATTAAAAAGGATGTAGATCAGCTAATCAAGGAAATGAATAGTGCAATCGCTCAGTCCAATGAATTCATTAACAATATGAAAGGCGGTTAATCGCCTTTCACAGCATAGTTGAACAGTATGCAGTCGTTTACTCTATTTCCCGCGCATTCAAGCTGGTTGGATATGGCCAGTGCCTCGGGCTCAAGTTATTTATTGGTGTTTGCCGCTGAAATAGGCGATAAAAGTCAATTGGTGTGTATGGCTCTCGCGGCTAAATATCGTGCCACTCCGGTGATACTGGGTGCCGCACTGGCCTTTATTGTGCTTAATAGCTTAGCGGTATTGTTTGGTGTCGCGATTGCCAGTTGGATCCCTCAATCAGTCATGACTGCTATTGTGGCCTTATTGTTTGCCGTCTTTGGCATTCAGGCATTACGTAATAGTGAAGATGAGGAAGTGGAAAGTATTGAACGGAGTAATCGTAATGTGCTGGTTACCACTTTTTTGCTTATTACGCTGGCTGAGTTTGGTGATAAAACCCAGTTAGCGGTAGTCGCATTAAGTGCGACCTATATACCGCTTGCAGTATGGATTGGCGCCACGCTAGCGTTAATCTCGACCTCATCATTGGGAGTGTGGGCAGGGCGCACCTTATTGCAAAAAATTCCAATGGATTTGATTCATCGGTTCAGTGGAGTGTTATTTCTTCTATTAGCGATGTTTGCCGGCTGGGAAACCTATCAATTGCTTAACCTTTAATATTAGGGGCTTGAATGCATCCATTATTCATTGTTGTGTTATTGACCTTAGGAGCCGGATTGGCGATGCCTGTAGGGGCATTATTAGCCAAATTTGAAAATATCCACTCGGACTGGCTGGAACAGGAATTTAGACATAGTGTGGTGGCTTTTGGTGGGGGGGCTTTGCTATCGGCAGTGGCATTGGTGCTGGTGCCAGAAGGCATTGAACATTTATCGCCTATCGTTGCAGCGACTTGTTTAATCTTTGGTGGCGCGACCTTTATGGGCTTGGATATGCTGCTTGCCCGGCTTAAAACGGCTGGTAGTCAGTTAGCTGCAATGCTAAGTGATTTTATCCCTGAATCAATGGCATTAGGTGCCGCCATCGCCATGGGTAACGATAGTGCGTATTTATTGGCGGGATTAATTGCGCTGCAAAATATACCTGAAGGCTTTAATGCTTATCGCGAAATCAACCAGAGCAGTAATCTTTCCGGACAACGCATTGTGATTATTTTTACTATCATGTCGTTATTGGGACCACTGGCTGGTGTCAGTGGCTATTTATGGTTATCCGATTATCCGGCTGTTACCGGGATTGTTATGTTGATTGCCGCGGGCGGGATTTTATATTCGGTTTTTCAGGATATTGCGCCACAAGCCCGTCTGGAGAAACACCGTGCGCCACCAATGGGCGCGGTCTTAGGTTTTGTGTTAGGTGTAATGGGTTACATGTATACCTAAGTTAACTCAATCCGTATCAGCAAACTTTTCCACTTGGACCGTGAATTCTGCTCCCACTAGTACCACTATCCAACTTAAATACACCCATAAAAATAGGATAGGTATGGTCGCCATGGCACCATAGATGACCTGATAAGATGGAAAACTGCTGATATAAAAAGCAAAACCTTTTTTAGATAGCTCGAATAATACAGCTGCTACAGCGGCCCCCGCCAAGGCATGTTTGGCCCTAACTCGTTTATTAGGCACCACCATATACAAGATGAAAAAGGCCCCTATTGAGGTGACATAAGGGATCAGTTTTAATAATAACGTGGTAATTCCCGGGGTATAGCCTTCAGCAAAGGTTGCCAGCCCCATTAAGTATGAGCTAATGGCAATTCCGGTTCCCATCAGCATTGGACCGAGAGTGAGTACCATCCAATAAATGGCAAAGGTGAATATTGGACGACGTTCACTTGGAGTGCGCCAGATATGATTGAGTGTTTTATCCACGTTGGAAATAAGCAATAACGCCACAACGACCAAGGATAAGATACCAACCGCACCCATTTGAGAGGCATTGCCGGCAAACTGACTGACATATTTTTGCACCACGCCTCCGGCATGTGGGACGAAGTTACTGAATATAAAAGATTCTAATTCGCCTCGAGCATCGTCAAAGGCGGGGAAGGCCTGCAGAATGGTAAAAAACACCATAATAAATGGCACTAGTGATAACAGTGACACATAGGCAAGATGACCAGCCGATACCGTAATGCGATCATCTTTACAGCCCAAGACAAACGCTTTCAAAAATGAACCGGCTTGCGGACTGGTTTGCCGCCACCAATCCAGCAATTTGTTATCAGTCAAAACTTTTACTCCAGCCAAATAGCCGGTGACATTATACCGACAGTGTTATTCTGACCTTAAGCCTAACATATGGCAAATAGCGTAACTTAATTCACTACGGTTCAAGGTATAAAAATGGAAATCCCTGACCCCTTCTTTGGCTAGAATTTTTACCATATCCATCGATATACTGGCACCCAGCAAGTTACGGGTGGTTTGATCGTCATCGGCTAAGCCGTCATACATTTTGTGCAACCAGTCAGGCACGTGAACATTTGTCATGCCGGCAAACTTAACCAGCGTTTTGTAGTTGGTTACAGGTAAAATGCCTGGCACGATGTCCACATCAATTCCAGCGGCCGCAGCGCGATCTCTAAAGCGCAAATACACTTCAGCATCAAAAAAGAACTGGGTGATTGCCTGATTCGCACCCGCTTCGGCTTTGCGTTTCAGGTTAAGCAAATCAAACTGGCTATTCGGTGCATCCGGGTGGACTTCGGGATAGGCAGCAACAGCAATATCAAAGTCCGCCACCTCTTTTAACAGACTCACCAGATCACTGGCGTACATTTCGGTCTTTTCCATGCCAGCTGGCAAATCACCACGCAAAGCGACTATGCGGCGTATTCCGTTATTCCAGTAATCCTGGGCAATACTTTTAAGTTCATCGCGGCTGGCGTCTACACAAGTTAAATGCGGTGCCGCACTAATTCCGGTTTGAGTCTGGATCCGTTTGACCACCTCATGTGTTCTGTCACGCTCACCACTATTTGCTCCATAAGTAACCGACATATAGGCGGGCTTAAGCGGAGCTAATCGCTCGACAGATTTCCACAAGGTCTGTTCCATTTGTTCGCTGTTGGGCGGGAAAAACTCAAAGGACACATTGATGTCTTTTAATTGTGATAAAGATTGGTTCAGGGCATCGATACCCCGTGCGTAAGACACCATTTATGCTTCCTTAATTTTATTCAATGCGGCAACCAGATCAGCGACAAGATCGTCACCATACTCTACGCCGGCGGATATTCTTAACAAGGTCTTACTGATCCCTGCGGTTAATTGGGATTGTTCATCCATTGCTCGATGGGTCATGGTAGACGGATAACAAATTAAACTCTCGGTGCCCCCTAAAGATTCGGCAATTGAGAACAGATTAATATTGTTAAGCAAGGTTTCGACTTCGGCTTCGCCGCCTTTTAATTCAAAACTGAGCATGCCGCCAAACCCTTTCTGTTGCTTTTTGGCAATCTCATAGCCGGGATGCGAGGCCAGACCGGGGTAGTACACTTTATCCACTGCTGGATGAGAGATAAGGGCATTGACCAATTTTTCAGCATTTTGCAGATGCACCGCCATACGCGCTGATAAGGTACGAACCCCACGTAAAATCATATAATTATTTAAGGCAGAACAATCGGTTAAACCAAGGCAATTGGCCCACCAGCCTAAGTTTTCAGCGATTTCAGCATCGGCACATACCACCACACCACCTAGTGCATCACTATGGCCGTTAATATATTTAGTGCAGGAATGCACTACAAAATCGGCGCCCAAGGTTAATGGTTGCTGCAATATTGGTGACAGAAAAGTGTTATCTACGGTGACCTTGGTTCCCTGCTTTTTGGCTACTTCACAAATCGCCTGAATATCCACGAGTCTTAACAATGGATTGCTCGGTGTTTCTAACCATATCATTGCCGGTTTTTTAGCTAAGGCCTGTTTAAGCGCTTCGGGATCAGTTTGATCCACCACGTCTAAGATAAAATGTCCTTTATTGGCTAACGCTTTAAATAACCGCAAGCTGCCACCATAGCTGTCATGGGGCACAACTAACGTATCGCCTTGCTCCAACAACTGCATAACCAAGGTTATTGCAGCCAAGCCACAATTGGTTACCACGGCACCGGCGCCTTGTTCCATATCTGCCAAGGTTTTCTCTAACAGTTTGGTGGTTGGATTGCCGGAACGGGCGTAATCGAACTGACCCGGCTCACGAAAATCTTCGAAGGCAAAGTTACTGGTCATATAAACCGGAGGTACTACCGCACCATAGACCGGATCGGTTTCAATTCCGCTGCGTACCGCTATCGTCTGGCTGTTGAGTTTTGACATAATTATCCTTGTTTGGACGTTTAGACGTCCAAATGTAAAGAAAGATAGTCAAGCCGTCAAGATGTTTAGACATCTAAAGTTGACTAAATACCGCTAACCGTTAGAATTTCGTTGCAGAGTAGGGTCTGTTTATCTTTCATTTCTTAACAGTGAGGAATATGAAAGATAAACAGACCCTTACAATAATCTAATAATTGTGCTGATAGCTGATTGGGCTATAAATCAACACAGTTATTTATTAATAACCAAGAGTAGACCTGATATGGCTAAATGGAATGGCAATTATATTCATCCCTATGCAGAGCACGGTAAAAAAAGTGAACTGGTAAAAAAAGTCACTGTTTCTATTCCCCTCAAAGTGTTGAAAGTACTCACTGATGAGCGCACTCGTCGGCAAATTAACAACTTGCGTCATGCGACTAATTCAGAATTGTTATGTGAAGCCTTTTTGCATGCGTTTACCGATCAACCTTTGCCTAATGATGACGATTTGCGTAAAGACAATGAGCATCGTATTCCCTCTGAAGCACGTAAAATTATGCAGCAAATGGGGATCGAGATTGACGAGGATGAATTGATCTAAATGCCCGACTGCCGTGGCCAACGGCAGTCGACTTTGTTTACTATAGCTCAGGTGGTTTACGGTGTTGAGTTGCCTGCTCAAATCCATAAGCCGCTTCAATTAAGGTTCCTTCCGATAACATTCCCGAGAAAAAGGATAACCCCACCGGTAAACCATGTACTTGGCCCATTGGCACGGTAATATGTGGATAACCGGAAATCGCTGCGGGTGATGACGCGGCGCCAGTATAGTGGTCGCCATTGATCCAGTCAGTTTTCCAGGCAGGTTGATTACTGGGGGCAATCAGTAAATCCAGATCATGTTGTTGTAATGCCGCATCAATGCCCTGTTTACCGGTTAATGATTTAGCCTTTTTTAACGCATCCTGATACAACTTGTCAGTTAATGGACCTTTCTGCTGGGCTTGCTGAAAAATTTCCTGTCTGAAGTAGGGCATTTCCTGTTGTTGATGCTGATTATTAAAATCAATCAAGTCTTGTAAGGATTTAGGTAACCCTTCAGCGGTGGTAGATAAATATTGGTTTAAATCAGTTTTAAATTCATATAGCAGTACTTCGTATTCGGCTTTACCCCATTCACCACTGTCGCCTAGCGTTACATCATCAACAATCACCGCGCCTTGTTTTTTTAATACGTTAACAGCCTGTTCAAACAGTTCATCTACATCGGGTTGGTAACCCATTAGCTGGCGAACTATGCCAATTCGTTTACCTTTTAACCCATCGGCTTTTAAATGGCTGGCAAAATCTGTTTCACTTTTTTGCGCTTGTTTATCAGTGGAATCAAAGGCGACCATACTATCGAGCAGATAAACGGCATCCGTTACTGTGCGTGCCATGGGGCCGGCGGTATCCTGACTGTGGGCGATAGGAATGATGCCATCGCGACTGACCGTTCCCAGGCTGGGTTTGATACCGACAATACCGTTTAATGATGAAGGGCAAGTCACCGAACCATCGGTTTCGGTACCCACGGCTAACAGGGTCAGGTTTGCTGCGACAGCGACACCGGAGCCGGAGCTTGAACCACAGGGGCTGCGAGTAGGATCGTAGGGATTTTTGGTTTGCCCGTATAAGCCGCTCCAGCCACTGGAAGAATGGCTGGAACGAAAATTAGCCCATTCACTTAAATTGGTTTTACCTAAAATAATTGCCCCCGCGGTACGTAATTGTTTGACCAAAAACGCATCATCTTCAGGAAAATTACTTTTTAATGCCCATGAGCCCGCTGTATTGGCCATTCCGTCTGCGGTATCAATATTGTCTTTGAGTAACACTGGAATACCGTGCAATGGACCACGAATAATATGGTGTTGTCTTTCTTGATCCAGTTGTTTGGCCTCAGCTAATGCTTCCTCGTTGATCTGCACCACTGAATTGAGCTTGATACCATTTTGATCAATATGGCTAATTCGCTCCAGATAATAATTGACCAGTTGTTCACTGGTCAGTTCACCAGACGTAAATAATTGCTGGGTCTGGTTAATGGTGAGCTCTTCTAGCTTGGGCGCCGCGAATAGACTGGGGCTGAGTAGCAATAGAACGATCTTCAGTACGGTTTTCATGATTATTATCCTTTTTTATTTCTGTTATACCGCTGTTGCTTGGTTTTTGTCCAACCTCTGATGAACTTAATCAATTCATTATTTGTAAAATAGTTGTTATTTCACTTGCGCTTCTTGATTACAAGTGTAATCTTAATTTATTGACTACATTTGTAATCGAGAAAATCATGACTGAAATAAGCAAAACTGAATTTGAAGTATTAGATGCGTTATGGGAGCAATATCCAGCATCAGCCAATGACATTATTGAGCGGCTTAATCGCCACAAGGATTGGCATGATAAAACGGTTAAAACCTTATTAAGCCGTTTGGTTAAAAAAGGTGCCATCGATTTTGACAAGCAACAGCGTAGTTACCTTTATTTTCCGTTGCTAGAACGGGAATCCTATGTAGTGAATGAAAGTAAAAGCTTGGTGCGGCGTTTATTTGAAGGCCGCGTTGCCCCGTTAGTTGCTGGTTTTGCGGAAGCGGATTCCTTGTCTAAACAGGATGTGGATGAGCTAAAGGCATTGATTGAACAGTGGGAGAAAGACAATGGCTAGCTGGATTCTGTCACAACAACTGGTATTGAGCGTGATTCTATTGCTCATGCTTCTGCTAGAACGAAAAGCGGTGGAAGATTTGGGAGCCAGAACGGTTTACCTATTGTGGTTATTGGTGCCGCTGGCACTGCTAGTTAACAATCTACCGGTGGATTTGGTGAGTCTGAATAACCACAGCATTAATCGTTATGTAGTGGGCTTTTCCAGCCAGAGTCAGAAAGTGGGTTCGTTATTTAGTTGGCAGTTCATTTGGATGATTGGGGCGTTAGCTGTCATGGCAGTTGCTTGGTGGCAACAATGGCGATTTAGCCAATTATCATTAACGCCGCTGAAGAATATTGAGTTACCAACGCATTTTCCTCAACAACTCATTATTAGTACCTCCCGTTACGTCGCCGGGCCAGTGTTAACAGGAATATTTAGACCCAGATTAATTGTTCCTAGCTCATTCCAAGCCGACTTTACTGCGGCCCAACAGCAGATGATCTTGCAACACGAGTTAGTGCACTACCGCCGCCGGGATAACGTTTTTAATTTGTGTGGGTTGGTTGTTGTTGCGCTGTTCTGGTTTAACCCATTGGTGTGGATTGGGTATAAAGCTTTTCGCCGGTGTCAGGAGTTAGCTTGTGATGAGGTGGTATTAATCAATAAAAATCAACAAGAAAAAATTCTGTATAGCAAAGCATTATTGCGCTGTGCGGAAGTGTCACTACAACCCATGACGATTTATTCACAGTACGGAGATAAACACAGTATGAAAAAGCGCATTAAGTTAATTCAACACAGTGGTTCGGCAAAAGTTAGTTTGGTTGCAACGGTATTAATGTTGTCAGGCGGGCTTTTAACCGGGATCGCGATGGCTAATCAACAGCCAGCCACGATTGATAAAACGCAAGTGAATTTAGCCTCACCGGTGCAGCGAGTGGAACCGCTCTATCCGCTGGAAGCCGCTGAGCAAAAAATAGAAGGGTCAGTTGTATTGCAATTTGATATTGATGTAGATGGTACCACGTCGAATATTAAAGTGATCAAGGCCATACCGGAGCAAGTATTTGAAAAGGAATCAATCAAGGCGTTGCAACAATGGCGATATAAGCCGCGTATTGTTGGTGGGCAGGCGCAAAAGCAAACCAACTTGCTGGTACAACTGGACTATTTGCTGGATCAAACTAGCTCGCCACGTAACTCGCTGGTTGAAGGGATTAAGATAGTTAATTAAAACGGTCTGTTTTTTCTGGCTTTTATTGCCTCAACATTTTTATTGCTGGGGCGATGTCGACTGAATTTCTGATCAATTTCATTTTTGGTGTTGTTATGAAATGGCTATCGCTGTGTTTTAGTTTGTGTCTATTGAGTGCATGCAGTGCGACCAGAGTGATAGTCAATCAGCGCTATTTAAGCGACGACCAAACCAGTCAAATCGTTAGTACGCTAAACGAGGCGGGCTTTGATGTGTTAACTAATGACTATGAATTTCCGGCTGCTATTCAGCAATCAACGTTGATGTATGCACTGGTACTCAACGATCCCAATACAATTGATGAAGTACAATTGCGGCTGGCGACACTGGGCTGGAATATAAATTCAGTTCAGCCACTGGTTACGGGCAATCAATGGTTTAGCAATAATAGCCTGGGGTTGTTTTTAATACCGGACAACATCAATCGACAGCAACGGGATCAAGTCTCAAGCTTGCTACGCCAGTTTCATACCGACGACTGCACGCCAACGGGCAGTATTAAGTTAACCGCCGATCAGCACTATCAGATGTCTTTTGACCAACCATTGAGCGCCGAGCAACAAGCTTCCCTGACCGGGATTTGGCGGGTGACTGAATATCCCTATATTGAATTGCGCAGTCAGGATCGACAGTGGTGGTTCTATTTAGTTGTGGAGCAACAGACGCGTGCTGACTCAATTGGCCGCATAAAGGTGACGAGTATCACCCCGGTAGAAGATTACTTCTTTGGTGGATGCACTTTTTCTGCCGGTGTCCGGGAGTAATTTTATGTGTACTTTTTCGCACAACCATTCAGAAAAATTGACACGGCATTTTCGACATAGCGTTTCTTCTCGTCATCGGATAACACCACAGTGTCACCTAATACACAACGCATATGGTAGTTACCTTTAAACATGCTAAGTAACTGTTGAGCGGCCATATAACAATCATTTAATTGCAAATAACCGGCATCGACCAGCGATTGTAAATAATCCGCCACTGCTCTGAGGTTTCTCTCTGGAGCGGTTTTGATAAAAATTTCACGCAGTTGCGGGTAGCGCCCTGATTCGGAAATAAGAAGGCGATGGATGGCTCCGACCTGGGGAGAGGACAGTAGATCGAGAAAGCTGATTCCCATGGCATGTAATACATCAACCGGGTCCTGCTCCCGGGCAAATGTGGAACTCAACTTATCCACCATTTGTCCGGAGGTGCGCTCAATCACAGCCTGAAACAGACCTTCTTTGTTCCCAAATAACCGATACAAGGTTGCCAGTGATCCACCTGCTTCAGCCATAATTTCCTGTAGGCTGGCAGCGTCAAATCCGTTGCGACAAAATACTTCCGTAGCAGCATCGAGTATTTTATCACGCCTTAATAGCCCCTTTTCTCTCGGAGTATAATTTTCATCAGCGCAACTTAAGGTGGGATTTTCATTATTCATCAATATGACTACCTATTATCTGAACTGTGATGTTATCAAATAATTGATTCTATAACAGGACTTGAATTTTTGTGTAGTGTAATATACATTACACATTGTTCAATTGCTATTCTCTTGTATGGATCCTTTTACCTATGAAATTCACCATTAAAAAAGTGATATTTACCTTGGTCGCACTCACTTTACTGTTCTTTGCTGCTCGGGCCGCTATGCAATGGTACCAACATGGGCGTTTTACCGAAGAAACTGACAATGCTTATATTAAGGCTGATACGATAGCAATCCGCCCCGAGATTACTGGACGAATAGCAGCGGTGGCAGTGCAGGAAAATCAGCGAGTCGCAAAAGGCCAGTTATTGATTCAAATTGATCCTGCAGACTATCAGGCTAAAGTTAAGCAAGCTCAGGCACAGTTGGCGGTTAGCCAGGCTGCATTGGCAGACGCCGACGCGCAATTTGCCTTACAAGATAAAAAGTTGGATGAAGCGTCGGCGAATATTGATGCTGCCCGTGCGGAATTGCATCGTGCCGAATTAGAGTTAAAGCGCTTTAAAGTGCTGGAGAGTCAGTCATATGACTCTAAACAGCAATTGCAAAATGCGGAAGCCGCAGTACAGGTGGCTAAAGCTAAAGTTGCTCAGGCGACTGCGGCTAAAGCGGCTGCTACGCAAATGGTAGCGGTGCTGGAGACCAAACGTAGTAGTGCTGAAGCACAAATTAGTGTTGTTCAATCCGAGCTGGATTTTGCCAAAAACCAGCTAACCAAAGCTGCTATTGTGGCGCCTAGTGACGGAGTTATTGGTAATTTAGGAGCTCGGGTCGGTAGTGCTGCGCAACCGAATATGACGTTATTGTATTTAGTACCGTTATCCAAAATTTATGTGATTGCCAATTACAAAGAAACCCAAATTACCCATATGAGCATTGGTCAGCCGGTAACGCTGAATGTGGATGCACAACCGGATATTCAATTTACCGGTGTCGTTGAGTCACTCGCACCGTCTACAGGAACCGAATTCAGTTTATTGCCGGCAGACAATGCAACCGGCAACTTTAATAAGATTGTGCAACGAGTGCCAGTGCGCATTCAGATCACCGGGCCTAAAAATTCCTTATATCTGCTTCGCCCCGGATTATCGGTAGTCCCTTCAGTGGATACTCAGCATTTTAGTCAGCAAAAATCATATCTGGATAACGTGGAAGCACCATAATGCCGAACAAAAATGATATGCCTAGCATCCAGCAGCGAATTGGTTTTATCGCTGCGATGGTGGGGATGTTTATGGCCATTCTGGATATCCAGATTGTCGCCAGTTCGTTAAATGAAATTCAAGCCGGTGTGTCGGCCACTCCAGATGAAATTTCATGGGTACAAACAGCATATTTAATTGCTGAAGTGATCATGATCCCCCTTTCAGGCATGCTAATTCGTTGGTTATCGACACGCTTGACTTTTGTGCTTAGCTGCTCGGCTTTTACGCTGGCTAGCGTGGGTTGTGCAATGGCACAAACGATCGATCAGCTTATTGTATTGCGTGCCATTCAGGGGTTTGTTGGCGGTGCAATGATCCCTATTGCTTATGCGCTGGGATTTCGGTTATTCCCGCCACGGATGATGGGCATCATTCAGGCTGTCATTGGTATGATCGCCACCACCGCTCCTTCGATTGGTCCGACGTTAGGCGGCTACATTACATTATCGTTGAGTTGGCACTGGCTGTTTTTGATGAATGTTATTCCAGGAATTCTTGCCAGTGTCGTGGTGTGGTTTAATTTACATATTGATGAACCCGATTTTAGTCTTTTCAAAAAAATCGATTTTACCGGTTTGTTATTTTTAGCCTTGTTTCTTGGCCCACTGGAATTTGTACTGGAAGAAGGGCCCGGTGAAGACTGGTTTGCCAGTACCGAAATCATTATTTTTTCATTGATTAGTATGTGCAGTGCCGTGGCGTTTTTCTGGCGAGCATTAACGGTAGATTTTCCAATTGTGGATCTAAAAGTGTTTAAGGATCGTAACTTTGCATTGGGCACTGTCCTCGGCTTTATCATCGGTATTGCGTTATATGGTTTGGTGTATTTAATGCCATTGTTTTTTGGCACCGTACGACAGTTTAATAGCTTGCAGATTGGTGAAATCATGTTTGTTACCGGTGCCACGATGTTCTTTACCGCCCCCGTCTTTGGTAAATTATCGGATAAAATCGATGCCCGCTATATGCTGACCTTTGGCCTGTTTTTAGTCGGATTGGGGGCGATTATGAATTCAACCCTGACCACCGAATCAGGCTATGAGCACTTTTTCTGGCCTCAGATTGTGCGTGGAGTGGGATTATTGGTGTGTATTCTTACCGCGACGCGCTTGGCAATGGGAACGTTGCCAGACCATGAAATTAGTAATGCTGCAGGCTTATTTAATGTGATGCGTAACCTCGGCGGCGCGGTGGGATTAGCCACGATGGATACCATTCGTGATTTTCGTTTTGATTATCATTGGACTCAGCTTATTCATGCCGTTGATACCACTCGGGATGTGGTGGTCCAGCAATTGTATCAGTCGCAAATGCAGTTAACCGGTATGGTGAGCGATCCCGCTGCCGCTGCAATTAAACAAATGGCCCAACGAGTGATGTTGCAAGCGAGGGTATTGTCGTTCAATGACCTGTTTTTGATTTTGGGTGTGTTGTATTTGTGTGCCGTGCCTTTGATGATATTTATGCGCAAGCCAGAGAGTGCCGCCGGACCGGTCGCAGAGCATTAATAATAGTGTAAAGAAAACGTAATTTATTGTTTTGAAAGAAACTTTATACAGTCTGACGAGTCTTAAATAATACGTCTTTAGTGAACTTCTCCCTTTACTAGCGTGGCGGTTTCGATACCGCATTTTCTCCCACTGCCATGGTTATTAACCTGATCATGGTCAGTGGGATTTTTATTAATTCCAATAATACCACCCTTGTTCAGTGGTAGGGCAAATGGCGCATCATTGGTTTTATCCCATTCGTTTTTGACGCGCAATCCATAGTTGAGCCTCTACAATCCGCTATATAAATGTCATTCATTTTCAGGCTAACTTATTGTTATTTAGATTATTTGACGTTACTTTATTTTCTCTGTTTCTTTCCGCTGTAGTTTATGGGAATAACCGATAAAACGGATTGGATTTTGGGGAATTAATTCGAGATAGTTATGGAACATATTAATTGGCATGATTTCCAGAGAGTGGAACTTAGAATAGGCACCATTGTGGAGGTTCAGGATTTTCCTGAAGCAAGAAACCCTGCCTACAAGTTGCGTGTTGATTTCGGTGGCAATATCGGGATTAAAAAATCTAGCGCTCAAATAACCAAGCTCTATAGTAAATCAGATCTATTAGGTAAACAGGTTATGGCAGTGGTTAACTTTCCGCCTAAACAAATCGGGCCCATTATGTCTGAGTGTTTGGTTACCGGTGTTCATCGGGAAGATGGTGCTGTGGTATTGGTATCACCAGATCAACCTTTGCCAAATGGAGCTCGTTTGGCTTAATGATTTCTCTCGCCGGGTACTACGGTATTTATCTTTGAGAGTAAACTCACGAAGTAAATGGAATACGCATGAGTTCAGATCAAAATAACAATAGAGGCAGAGTTGCCCTAATTACAGGTTCAACATCCGGGATTGGAAAAGCGATTGCCCTACAGCTTAATAAGGATGGATTTACAGTTGTGTTGCATTCAAGAACGTCGGTAGCCGAAGGGCAACGTTTCGCTAGCCAAATTCCCAACGCTATTTATATTCAAGCCGACTTATCGGATCAAGTTCAAGTAAAGCGGTTAATTTTAGATGTGCTGTCTCACCATGGTAGGTTGGATGTGTTAGTTAATAATGCGGGTATTAATGCAATGATCCCCCACAACGATCTTAAACAGGCCTCAGCTGAGGTATGGCGCGAGCTTTACGAGGTTAATGTGATAGCCCCATGGACGTTAATTGCTGAAGCTGAATCAGCTCTTAGACAATCATCAACCCAAGCATGTCCCAGTTGTATCGTGAATATTAGTTCACATGCTGGAGTTCGTCCTAAAGGTGCATCGGTTCCTTATGCGGCAACAAAGGCGGCACTAAATCATGTCACTACATTATTAGCGTTGAATTTATCACCAGATATTCGTGTTAATGCAATTGCCCCCGGTTTAGTTGATACCCCGATGACTGAGAAATGGGTTGATGCTCATCGATTGTGGAAAGATAAATCCCCAATGAGACGTGGAGCCAAACCCTCTGAAATTGCTTATATTGCATCAATGCTAGTTGCGAGTAGTTATATTACCGGTGAAATCATATTGGCTGATGGGGGATTAAATCTTACTTAATCGAGCTTAGGTTAAGTCGTTATATCCCGGGTTGCCTCAAAGCAATTGAGTAAGCGATGCAAACCATGAGCGCACAGGATCAGTACACTCAGAGCGATCACAACAGAGGAAAACCGGTATAGACTGCTATAAAAAATATCGGCAGTTGGATTCATGTATTGACCAAATAAAATTCCGATTGTGGTTAGGGCTCCAAAACCGGTTCCAGAACCTGCGCGTTCGATTAAATGCAGTCGTGCAGTAAGTAAAATAGTGATAAACAAGGCTAATACTACCAATGCCAGATGGGCGATTAGGTTATACATCAATACCTGTACCAGAATCGCCAGAACACAGCCGATACTGACTCCTTTAGCCCGCTTGAAGGCACTGGTTAGCGATCCCTGAAAGGTTAACGGAAACAGAACCAGTACGGTGGCAACTTGGGCAGATAAGGAATCACGCAAGTCGAGAATCTGAAATACCATAAATGATATTGTTACCAGTGTAGCGCCTAACAAAGTGCGGTGGCGTATCTGAATCTGGGTGGCTGTATTAGGTGGTGGGGGTAACGGCTTGTCTACATCAGGAATAAGCCAGTAAAACACACAGGCACCCACCACAGACAAGACTGAGGCCAATAAGGTCGCAGCGACCATATCGCTGATATTGGTATCCGGGTAACTGCCAAAATGCAGTAATGTTGATAACGTCACTAGCCCGGAAGCCCATAACAAATAATGTTTTCCTTTGGCCATAAAGTAAAAATGTACAGCGAAAATAGCGAAGGTCGCCAATGTCATTGGCAAGGCATAGGGTAGAAAAAAGCGATGCAATACATACAGTTCGACAATATTGACCACGGTGCCAAGGACAAACTGCCAAGCGATAAGACGATTAAATACCGGTAACATGCCAAGCAACAGCATTGGAAAAACGGTAAAAAATACACCATAAGGCCAATTCATCAATTTACACAGCAGAAAACCGGTACAGCTACCTAACGCGATGCGCAGTAGGCGTCGTTGTTCTGCCTGAGTCAGACCCGTTGTATTATCAGTATGAATATTAGTAGACATAGTGCAGATAACTGATTACGGCCATTTGTATCCGCGCTAGCAGATGCATCACACCATGGGTATCGTTTTCCAGCATGACAGTGGCTCGTGAGCCGGTGGCTAGGGAAATGGGCAGTGATTGTTGCTGTAACTCTACATAGACACGTATGCGCTGTGCATCACGTACCCATCGATCACTGTTATCGGGGGCAGCCAGTTGACCGTTGGCTGTATTTTGCCCTTGAGCTATACCCAGATCACGACTACTCAGTGAGGCATTAAATACTTGTCCAGGCAGTGCGTCAAATACCACTAATGCCGTTGCATTTTGCGGGATATGACTCAGACTTTTTTCACGAAAGTCAGCAGCAATTCGTTCTTGGCCCATCACCACCAGACTCAGTAAGGACTGATTGGCCTGAGCTTGAATACCGGCGACCAGTTGCAGGTTAGAAACCACGCCATCCTCAGGTGCAACTACTTGAGTGCGTTTGAGGTTCAGTTGGGCTAACTCGAGTTGATTACGGGCCTGACGTAAGCGTAAATTTTGGTCGCCTTGGTCACCTAGTTCTGTTTCTACCGCTCGTTGATTCTGTTGTGCGGCAACTAAACGTGCCTGCGCTGAATTAACTTCGGCAGCGTGTTGGTCAACGAGTTGCTGACTGACCACATCCTGTTGCATTAAGGTTTGCAGCCGCGCATATTCACGTTGGCTTTCCTGCAATGTAACGGAAGCTTCGGTGACAGTGGCTTGAGCCTGTGCAAGTTGCGCTTGTAATGTTGCATTGGTTTGTTTGGCGGCACTTAAAGCTAACAGTGCTTTTTCCACGGCCAGTTGATAATCGCTAGGATCAATCTTAAACAGCAGGTCTCCGGCAGCAACCCGTTGGTTATTGCTCACATACACCTCCGTCACTTCACCTGCGACTCGGGGAGCTACCGTGATTACCGGGCGTTGTACCATTGAATGCGGGGTCATTGGAATGGTCACATCGGTGATCAATACATAGGCAAAAACTACGATGAACAACACAAAAGCACCACGCATCCAGCGATTAAATTGTTTATCTGAGGTCATGATTTCTCCGTAATAAATTGGTCACCATTGTTAATGATGGTTTGTAACAACTCGTGCAGTAGTTGGCGTTGCTGTGGATCTAATCCGGTAAGCATTTTTTGACGTCCCGCTTTCGCCATACTTTCCACCTGTTCTAACAGCTCACGTCCTTCAGCGGTGAACCATAGATTTTTGCGACGGGCATCTTCGGCACAGGCTTTGCGAATAATTAATCCGCTTTGTTCAAGTTGATTTAAGGTACGTAGCAATGAGGGTTGCTCAATGCCAATATTGTCAGCCAGTTCTTTCTGACTACAACCTTCTCCCATACGATCAAGGTGCAGTAATGCAATCCAACGGGTTTGAGTCAGGCCTAAGCCGGACATGTAATGATCCACTGCGTTGCGCCAGCTGAATGCGGCGCGACTGAGTAACCAGCCAATGTTACTTTCCATCATCTTTTCTCATTTAGTTAGCATGCTAACTAATATAACATATACTTAGCATGCTAATCAAATTAATAGATTGTTAATGGAACTTGTCGATACTGTTGTTGTTGCTGGTTAATGGATTAAGGGGCGGGTAAACGGTCTTTTCAGATTAAAAAAATCCCCGCGTTAATGGCGGGGATTTTATACTCACTAAACTGAAGGAGAGTAACGTGGTTTAGTGTCCAATGACTTTAAATGCAATGGAACTGGGATACTCTTTACTGTGATAAAGCTTGTGCTCGGCTTTAACAAAGTCTTCTGGCTTGGCGTTAAAGATATTATCGATGTATTTTTGCGGATTAATATCCATAAACGGAAACATGCTACTTTGCACTTGAATTTGCAGTTTATGTCCACGTTTGATGGTGTGCAGTACATCCAATAACTCAAATTTAACCAGAGTAGGTTTGTTTGGTTCAAAAGGCTCTGGTGTTGACATACTGTTTCTAAAACGACCACGCATAATGCCCCAGCGCACTAGCTCATGACGGTTACCGGTTTCCTTGTCCACTTCATTGCTGGATTCGTCCATACCGGGGAATACATCAACCAGTTTAACCACAAAATCTGCCGCACTTTGGCTGGTGGATACCCATAAATTCAGATCAATTGCTCCAGCAATGGTTTGATCTTCACTGGCGACTTCACTGTTAAACACCAAGACATCAGGACGACGAGCGGTGAAGCGTTGATCTTCTGCCATATACGGGCGATCCCAACCACGACTAGTGTTAGCCGAATGTGGTACCGGTTTATTGGGATCACTAATGTAGTCGCTAAAGCCGCCTTTGGACTCTTTATGGTCTAGCAGTTTTTCATTTGCGCCCATATATAACGTTACGTCTTTACCTTGCTTAGGTGGCCAAGTGTCAAATTCGCGCCAGCGGTTAGCGCCGGTTTCGAATATAGTCGCTTTTGCCAGTTCATCGGTTTTGGCATCTTTCAAATTATGTTTAAAAAATGGCAGTAAGATATGTTCCTGAAACCATTCACTGGTATTAAAGCCAAATTGTGCTTCGCCCATATGACTGCCGTCAGCGGCATTCCATTGGCCGTGGTACCAAGGACCCATAATGATATGGATATTGTCCTTTTTGTTGCCTTTGGACATTTTTTGATAAGTGGCTAACGGACCGTACAAGTCTTCGGTGTCATACCAGCCACCGACGATCAGGGTTGCCGGTTTTACATCATTAAGATGTGGCAACAAATTACGTGCTTGCCAATATTCATCATAATTAGGGTGCTCAGTGAGTTCATTCCAGAACGGACGCTCCCCATGAAAGTAGTTTTTATTAACGTTGCTTAATGGTCCCAAGTTACGGAAAAAATCATAGCCATCAGGCGTGGTCGACTTCATCCCTTCTGGCCAGTAAGGGAATTGCCCCTCACGTTGTTTATCGAACTTGTCGAAGAATATAAACGCCATCGGGGTCGAAAATGCACCATTGCGATGAAAGTCGTCAAAAAACCAGTCAGCAATAGGTGCCTGAGGTGAGATGGCTTTAAGGGCTTTATGGCTATTGATCGCCGCTACCGAGGTATAATAACCGGGATATGAGGTACCCCACATTCCCACTTTTCCGTTGTTATTGGGAATGTGTTTTACTAACCAGTCGATGGTGTCGTAGGTATCAGTGGCATCATCGACCGCTTTTCCACCTTTGTCATTCGCATCCTGCGGACGCATGTTGACATACTCACCTTCGGACATAAATTTGCCACGCACATCCTGGAAAACAAAAATAAATCCTTCTTTTTCAAAAATCTCGCTTGGCCCTAATTTGGTTTTATATTTATCTGTACCGTAGGGGGCAACACGATAAGGAGTGCGTTGCATCATCATCGGGTATTTAGTGGATTTATCGTAAGGAATATACACTGAGGTAAACAGTTTTTTGCCATCGCGCATCGGGATCTGATATTCATACTTGGCATAATGTGAGCGGATATATTCGGCTCTTTTATCGGGTTCTTGCTGGTCTGCGGCTTGTGCGAAACTGGCCAGAGCCAGCCAGCAAAACAATCCAATGAACCTTGATAAGGTTTTGTTATTCATATAATTATCCTTATATCATTGAAAAATGGTGGGTTTAAAAGTGTTTGGTGATAGTGTAACCCAATTACCATACTACGACTTGCCTGCACATCCTATGCGTAACACGATGAAGTGATTCAATTTGGCGTTAAGTGGTCATTGATTTCCCTTCTCAGCAACGTTCACTTGGCAAGCATCGAGTAATTCACTGACCAGTTCAGGCTGATTAAGTGCTTTTGCTATGGCAACACCGCCAATCATCATGACGGCGTGTTGTAGCGCTTCGTTTCGATCCAGTCCGGCATTTTCCAACATGCCAATTAATCCTTTAAATACCGCAGTATAAGCATTGCGTACCTGAGCATCCCGTTGGCCAATATCAGTGGTTAAAAAGGCCAAAGGACAGCGTAATTGTTCCCCTTCCAAATGATTGGTGGATAAATATTCGCGGGTCATCTGGTCGATATTGGGCACCTGCTGATACTGGGCAGCTTTGTGTCTGGCGCCGGCAATAATGGCCTGAGCATACAATTCTGATTTGGTTTTAAAGTGGGCGTAAAAGGCTCCACGGGTCAATCCGGCATCGGCCATGACTTGATCAATACTGATATTCTCAAAGCCGTGCCGAGTAAACAGGTTGGCGGCACTATGCAAAATCCGCTGCCGTGTATTGTGTTTATGTTCTGCGCTCCAGGCCAAAACAGACTCCCGCGATTAAATAAAATATGTTGTTGAACATATTGTAACACCAATTAGGCTAAAGTGGATTTTACTAACGGAGCAAAAATATGAATCAGGTTCATATCTATGGTGTGCAGTTCAGTCCGTTTGTGCGCAGTGTACAAATGGTCTGTGAGGAAAAAAATATCCCTTACGAGATTAGTTTTGAAATACAAGGCCGGTCAGTGGAATTTAAAAGTGACGCTCACGGATTACTTCATCCTTACCGAAAAATACCGGTAGTGGAGCACAATGGGAAAATATTGGCCGAAACAAACAGTATCTGTCGTTATTTGGCCGCTAATTTTGCTGGCCCCAGTCTGGTACCAGATGATCCTTGGCTGCAGGCTAAAGTAGATGAATGGTGTGAGTTAATGACGACTTATATCAACTTCGCTATTGTGCGCGATTATTTACTGGAATTGGTGTCGTCGAAGGGAGAAGATGGCAAGCCTCGGTATGATGTGCTTAAAGCCAATCGTCCCGCCGCCGAGCAGGCTATTCAACTAATCAGTGCACAATTACAGGATCAGGACTATTTATTTGCCGGTCAATTAACCCTGGCTGATTTGATTACCGTGCCCTGTTTATACTACGCCGCCAGTCTGCCTGAAAAATATGCGCTGATAGCACCGGATTCAAATCTAATTCCATATTTACAACGCATACAGCAACGTGAATCCGCTAAAAAAGTATTAATTCCAAAAGAATAAATGATAGTCGGCATGACGCTATGACTTTTAAACCTGGTTAAAGTTGTCTAAGGTGAGGACGGATTTATCTTCGGACTCACCTGCTTATGCCGGTTTTAATTCAAGAATTTGTTCATGTTCATCCAGGCTATTTGTCTGATGGTGATTTGCTGTCGCAAATAGATCACTTACGCACAGCCATTGACCCGATGTTTTCCCCGCCGGAGTCATTATTTCGACATAACCTCTTGGCAGCAGAAATACGCTTACGGCGACTGGCCGATATTTCAATGCATCCGCTGAACAGCGCTCAACTAGCCAGTTTAATGGTGGAGACTGGCGATCCGTATACCCAATTTGAGCAGCTGCGACACCGATATCAACATCGTCTAGGCGGGCGCATACCATTGCCTAAAAATGCCCAGCAACTATGGAGTCAGCATAAATATTCGGTGATGGCGCGTGATGTGAATTTGTATAAAAAAATCGGCAAACAAGTGGCATTGCTGAAGCCAGGCGACAGTTATCACGATTTGGCATTATTGTTGGCTCAACAGCTTAATTTATCACCTAAGCAGGGCGGTATTTATAATGCGCTACAACATATGTGGGGCTATGTTTCGACGGTTGATCCAACAGTTAAGCAACAGATGCCGGAGTGGACCAATTCACATTTATTAGCAGAAATTCAACATAATGCATTGAAAATAAAACAGTTTTATCTATTATCATCTACAGCACTAAGTGAACTTTATGTATGGATTACAGATGGCGTTTAAGCGAAATGCCCTAGAGCGCGCTCTAATAAAGGATAAATTATGTTCGATCAAATCATCGATTTCTGGTTTAAAGAAATAACCCCAACCCAATGGTGGAAAAAAGATCAAGAATTTGATCGCCTGATACGCGCCCGATTTATTGGTGTGTATAACCAGGCCATTAAAGGTGAACTATTTCAGTGGCGAACTCAAGCCGAAGGGCGACTGGCAGAAATTATCATTCTGGATCAATTTTCTCGTAACATGTTTCGTGATCAGGCACAGGCCTTTAGTCAAGATGCGGCAGCCTTAATTTTGGCACAGGAGGCCATTGCTTGTGGTGCCGATAATGAACTAAGTGCGGTGCAAAATAGCTTTCTTTTTATGCCGTTTATGCATAGCGAATCTAAAGTCATGCACCATATTGCCGAAACCTTATATAGACAGAATGGGATTGAAAATAATCTTGATTTTGAATTGCGTCATAAAGCCATCATCGATCGCTTTGGGCGTTACCCCCACCGCAATAGCATATTGGGTCGGCAATCGACCGAGGAAGAAATCGAATTTCTTAAACAACCGGGCTCAAAATTTTAACTAGTACAGCGTTTTGACTACAGTTAGTTGAGGTTAATGACTATTAAAGGAGTGAGAAGTGAACCTTTTCGGTAAAGAGACTCAAATGGAGATGCAGTTGAAAGCCTGTCAGCAGGAGTGTAACGGGTTAAATAATGTATTAACAGCATTGTCTAAATCTGTCGCCAATATCGAGTTTACTCCTGACGGTAAAATTTTAACGGCTAATGATAATTTTTTGGCGGTGATGGGATACAGTCTGGAACAAATAGTCGGTCAGCATCATAAGATTTTTTGTAATGCAGAAACCATAAATAGCCCGGACTATAAAGCATTCTGGAAAAAACTGGCCGCCGGCGAAGGAGCTAAAGGGCAGTTTTTACGGGTGACCCAATCGGGTAAGGAAATCTGGCTAGAAGCCAGTTATTGCCCGGTGATTAATGCGGATGGGCAAGTTAGTAAAGTTGTCAAAATCGCCTCGGATATTACTGATTCGGTCCTGCAGTCTCATGAACTTAAAAGTCAAGATTGTGCGGTTAATCGTTCCATGGCGGTGATCGAATTTGATTTGGATGGCAATGTTTTAAAGGCGAATGATAATTTTTTACGCACGACGGGATATCAACTGGATGAAATTTTGGGTAAGCATCATAGTCTTTTTTGCGATAAACAATATGCGGCCAGTAATGAATATCGCCAATTTTGGGAGAAACTGAATCAGGGCGAATTTACCGGAGGTAAGTTCCAACGGGTAGATAAGCAGGGTAATGTGATTTGGCTCGAAGCCACTTACAATCCAATATTTAACTCAAAGGGTAAGCTCTACAAAGTGATGAAGTTCGCTACTGATATTACTGCTACGGTAGAAAGTGCCAGACAGACAACCCAAATGGTCACTGAGGCGACCCGTAAAACTGAAGATATTTCCAGCAAAGGTAATGAAGTGGTTAATCAGGCCATTGCAGCTATGAATAGAATGTCAGATGAGCTGAAAACGACCTCCAATAGTATTGATGCGTTAAGCGAGCAATCGGAAAAAATTACCAATATTGTCAGTACCATTACTGCCATTGCCGATCAAACCAACCTGTTAGCATTAAATGCTGCAATCGAGGCAGCAAGAGCCGGAGATCAAGGCCGTGGTTTTGCCGTTGTGGCCGATGAAGTTCGCCAGTTAGCCGCACGTACCAGCAGTTCCACGGCTGAAATTGATGATGTGGTAAGAAAAAACAACACCTTTGCCACCGAAGCGGTAAAGGCTATGCGTGAAATGCTTAAATTATCTGAAAGTAGCATGGAGCTGGTGAAAGAAACCGGCGTGGCAATTGATGAAATCGATTCCAGCACACATGAGATGATGGCCGCTGTTACTCATCTGGCCGAAGATAACTAACGGCTAATTTGGTTGGCTTGCACCACATAACGTAACGATGTGCCGGCCTGAATGGCATTAAATGGATAGCAGGTAATTAATGTCAGCATTGCTACATTATTCGACTGGAGCAAATCCATACGGTTTTGATCCACAATCTGTATTTGACTCACACGGTATCGATAGTTGCCTTTTGGCGTATGTAACTCCAATATTTCTCCAGTGTGAATGTCAGCTAATAGCCTAAAGTGAGTATCCCGATGACCCGCAATGACGATATTGCCGGATTCGCCCGGCAACGCAGTTTGACTAAGATGACCCGGACCAAAGGCTAATACCCGTCCCGATGCGCCTTCCAGTACATATAAATCGTTACTCTTAATGCTGAGTTTAGCGACTGGCCAGGTATCGGCCCATGACCAGGGGGGATGCCAGTTTCCTGTGGTGAGCGTTTGCTGCCATGCATCTTTGATAAGCCATTGGGCAACGGTAGCTTTGGCATAGATGTACCCCCCATGGCTGACTAAATAAAAAGCGAATCCTAATAGCAAAAAAAGAATTAGCTTGTACTGATATTGCCGACCCATTACCACGTTTTTCGCCGTGTCAGTAAATGCCAACTACCAATCAATATTATTAATAACAGTCCTGTGATTATTTGGAGTAATGCCGGTGTGGCAGTTTGGGGTAATTGTCCCATCATCTTAGCGGCATCCAAGCCCTGTGGCAGGTGATTGGGCACCGCTTTATCCTGAGCATCATTTTGGCCGATTGCACTGGGTGTTTTATCTACTGCCACCAGACTGGTAAATTCACTAACCAAATGATGTTGCATGGCGGTTTGTTCAATCTGTTGATTGAGCGCCTCGCGGTTTTCACTGTGCCGTCGATCCCGAGTTAACTGACCTATTTTATTCCGCGCCCATACCACATCCAGACCGGCTGCGTTTGCACCTTGGTTAACCGGTAAGGTAATAGACCAGGGGGTTGTCTGTCGGTTGCCCGCAATCGTTAGTTGATTTAGTCCGATTGGATGACGAAAGCTGACAATCACCGGTTCGCCTAAATACAAGTCGCTAATCGGGTTAGGGTAAAACTCGCTATCGGCCGAAAAATCCAGTGTGATATCGGTGAGCGCAGGAAAGCGCAGTTTATCCAATAGCAACTGCATTTTATTGCGTACCTGACTGACATCGCCGATATAACTAAAGGTTCCTCGTCCTGCTTTAGCGGCACCGGTCATAAAGTAACTGTTAGGGGCCGAACCGATACCGACAGTAAATAAGCGGCTGTGACCAAGTTTTTGTTCAATCAATTGCATTAACGCCACTTCGTTGCCCACGCTGCCATCGGTGATAAAAATGACCTGCCGCAATTCATGAGAGGGATATTGTTTATCCAGAGCCAGATTCAAGGCCTTGGCCATTTCGGTGCCACCATCGGCTGTTAACTCACTAATAAAACTCATAGCGCTGAGTTTGTTAGCCGCACTGGCGTTCATGGGATCCCACCACAATGCTCTGGCTTGCGAGTTAAATTCGATCAGATTAAAACTGTCTTGTGGATTGAGTTGTTCAATGGCGATTTGTAAGGCCATTTTCGCTTGCCTGATTGACTCGCCGGCCATTGAACCTGAGGTGTCCAGAATAAAAATGACTTCCCGGGGAGGTGGTGCGGCGTGCTCTGCCTGAGGCGGCATTAACATCAGTAAACTGTATTCTTCACCATTATGTTGTTGAGTAAACAGGGCTGCCTGTGGTGAATCAGTCAGTTCAGGTTGCCAGTGTAAGACAAAATCCCGATTGGCGATGACGCTTTTTTGTAAGGTGAGTTGTACCTGTTGATCATCTTGTTTAACAATCCTGATGGGATGAAATTCACTGGTGATATTGACAAGGGCAAAACCACTGTTGATATTAACCTGCAAATCCAGCTTATTCTCCGTTTCCTCTTTCGCTTTGATGGGCGGACTTATTCGGCTCGCATCGGGCACTTGATCGGTATTAAGTGCCCAGCCGGTTGCACTAAAATTGACGTCAATTGGTTGCCCGGGCATGTAGCGAGGGGTTATTGTCATGGGAAAGCGCAAACTGAATTTGCCATCTCGATAATCAAGTGACTGTTGATATTCAATAGTGACTTTAACTGCCTCACCGGGGCCGATATTAGCGATAGAATTAGTAAATAAGTTTGGTCGTTGTTGTTCAATTAAGCTGGCTTTTTTACCTTGTTTTTTGGCGTGCTCATAGGTTTTACGAGCCTGTTTTTTAGGCTGAATTTCACCCACAATATGTCGTTGACCCACTTGCATGGATAGATGATCAACAGCGGCATTTTCCGGTAACGGAAAAACATAAATTCCGTTCATCCACTGCGGATCCGGATTACGAAAGGTTTGGGTTACCGTGGTACGAGCTACCAATCCGGTCACGTTAATGTGTACATCGGTATGCAGTAATGGACTCAGTAATGGTTGTTGTTGGTTAGCGGCACTTCGCAGCACCAAGCTGCCCTGCTGTAGTTGCTGAATGTCATTTACAATTGGCATGCTATCGTCATTGGCTGAAACGGGCGCTGCAACAAGCAACGCCACTCCAGAGATAAACCAGATAGAAACACACCAGACAGCAATCCTGTGAATGACTGTCGTCATTGGTATTTCCTCTTAGTTAGCGGCAGTCATCACCGAATGGGCATCAGACAATTTGAGAATGACGCGACGGTCAAAAAAGTTATCTTCATTACTGGTACCAGCAGTGACCGGTGCTGACTCACCAAAGGCATTACTGTTGATCTGATTGTCATGGGCGCCATTGTCGATTAAGTAACTACGAATACTTTTAACGCGCTGTTCGGATAGCGACTGGTTATAGCTGTCATCGCCGCGACGGTCAGCGTAACCGGACAGGTTGACTTGCAGTTTGGGATTATCACGTAAACTTTTAGCGATTAAATTCAATTGCGGTTTGTAGTGATCTTCAATCACATAGGAGGCGGTGCGGAACTGAATGCTCGACTCCACTTCCTGATTAACCACTTCTATTTCGCGATTGAGTGATACCAGTTCAACCTGAGCCTGATGTTGGGCCTGCTCATAATTGTGTTGTAATGCGGCGAGTTGCTGATCTTTGTCGTGTAATTGTGCGGTGGCATCTTTGAGTTTGGCTTCATCGTTGACGTCATCGGCAATCATAATGCCAAAGATGCCGGCAACCATACCGCCTAATGGGCCAGCGATTAGGGTGCCAGCGACAGCACCAGAACCAAAACCAATTAGCTCATTTTTTTGCTGCTCCTGTTTATTGGTGGCGGCAAAGGTTGTGGACGTCAAAGCGAGGCTGATAGCAATAATATTAAGTGAACGTTTCATCTTGTTTCTCCTGGGATTGGGTTAAATCAAATTTTGTCAGCGTTGTGCTGAGTTCCCATATAGTAAACAACGACTTAGTGACCAATCCGGGGATGAATCATGGCAATGTGACGAGCAATTGTGGCGAAAAAATGGAATTTGCCGTCAACCGGTAAATTGCGGCATTTTTTGCGATATAGTGCATAACAGCAGAACTGACAATTTATTAAGAGTTAATTAACACCATGAGTAAACGCATTGCGCTAGTAGAAGATGAGCCGGATATTCGCGAAAATTATGCGGCGGCATTAAAAAAGCAAGGCTATGACGTGATTACCTATGCCAATCGGGCCTCGGCAGAGGCCGGTTTTAATCAGCGTTTACCGGATTTGGCGATTATTGATATAGGTTTACAGGATGAAATCGATGGTGGTTTTGCTTTGTGTCAGCAATTACGCTCGTTGTCCAAAACCCTGCCTATCATCTTTTTTACCGCGCGAGATAATGATTACGACACCATTTGCGGATTACGCATGGGCGCCGATGATTATTTGACCAAAGATATTAGTTTGCCCCATTTACTGGCGCGGATTGCGGCTTTATTTCGGCGCACTGAATTACTTAATCAGCCCCAATTACAATCTGATTTAATCCAGTGCGGTGATTTGTTAATGGACAGTAATCGCATGACAGTGAGTTGGCAAAATCAGCCCATTGAGTTAACCGTGACCGAATTTTGGATGTTACATGCCATTGCCAAATTTGCCGGTCATGTCAAAAGTCGTCAACAGTTAATGGATGAATCTCGCATGGTCGTTGATGACACCACCATTACTTCGCACATCAAACGGATTCGCAAAAAGTTTGTGCAGCTTGATGACGGCTTTGACCGGATAGAAACCGTATATGGCATGGGCTACCGCTGGAAAAATAGTGCATGAGTCGTTTACGTATCGGCATTCGCCTGAAGCTGTTATTACTGTCACTGTTTTTATTTGCGATCCCCTGGCTGGGTTACCAATATGTATGGGAGTTGGAAAGTTATTTGCGGCTAGGCCAAGAGCAAACCATGGTGGGCACCGCCCGGGCCGTTGCCACGGCGTTACATGAACGCCCGACACTATTCGATAATCAGGCGGCTTATCTAAAAGATGTCAAACCGGGAACGGATCTATACGCTCATAAAATTATGCAGCCCATTCAACTGGATGGTGATTTAAGTGACTGGCAGGAATACCGCCATTTGGCACTGGAATATGGTGAACAGAATTTAATTGAACCGGTAGTGGACTACCATCCGGACAGTTTGCATTTCACCCATATGGTGGGTCAGTTTGGCCCCTATTTGTATGCCATGTTTGATGTTACCGATGACAAGGTACTGCTGAGACCCCAAAACAGTTTACGTATTGATCGTAACGATTATTTGCAAATCGCCTTGATCGATCCACAAGGTGAATTTCAACGTTATATTGTCGCCCCGTTTAAACCGGGGTGGGTGAATGCCTACCAACTGGACCCTGACATCAATTCTGTCAAACCATTAAGACTGGAAACTCGTATTCAGGGTGATTGGCGTATAACACCCAAGGGCTACAATATTGAGTTGCGTTTCCCACTGGAGATGATGTCTAGCAAGATTGCGTTCGCCATTGCCGATGTAGACGATCAGAAAACCCGACTTAAACGCTATTCAGTTGGTACTGCCAATCCGTCCCAGTCTGACTCATTAGGTACCGTATTAGTGCCGTCTCCCGAGATTGAAAAAATTCTAAAAGGACTGAAATATTCCAATGCCCGCGTATGGGTGGTAGACAACCATATGCGAGTATTAGCTCGCTCTGGCAGTATTCATAGTTCTACCGGGGTCAACACCGATGATGCTTATGCAAAAAATAAATCGTGGTGGCAACGTTTTGAACAACGCTGGTTATTACCTTTGTATTATCAAATATTAACCAAACCTCCAGCTGACTTTGTCGATGAATTACAGGATGCCTATGCCTTGCAAGGTCAGGATATCGCTCACGCTTTAGCCGGTAAACCAGATTCATTGTGGCGACTGAGTTCTGATAACAAAGCGGTTATTTTATCTGCCGCCCATCCCATTTTTCTGGATGACAAGGTGATGGGGGCCGTGGTGGTCGAGCAAACAACCCATGGTATTCGTACATTGCGCAACAAAGCGTTGGAAGGATTGTTTCATGTCATCTTGGCGGTCATGACCTTGGGCACGTTGGCGCTGTTTTTATTTGCCTCACGGATTTCATCCCGGATCCGCAAGTTACGCGATCAAACCGAATCGGCGATCGATCAACACGGAAAAATCATCGGCACCATTCCCGCCTCACATACCGGTGATGAAATTGGTGATCTATCCCGTACTTTTCACAGTGTGTTGGGCAAACTCAGTCAATATAACTTGTATCTGGAAAACATGGCCTCGCGCTTATCCCATGAACTACGCACGCCAGTAGCGGTAGTTAATTCTTCTCTGGAAAATATGGCATTGGAAGATCAAACTGACGATAGCAAGCAATATATTGATCGTGCTCAGCAGGGTATCAAACGCTTAAGTAAAATATTGAATAATATGAGTGAAGCGACTCGCCTGGAACAGGCGATGATGGTCAGCGAACAGGAAAAGTTTAACCTGACCGAATTGCTCAGTGGTTGTATTGAAGGGTATCGAATGGCTTATCCCCTTCGCCAGTTCAAGTTAGATATGAGTATTACTGACACCAGTATGATGGGGTCACCGGAATTGTTTGCCCAGATGTTGGATAAAATTGTTACCAATGCGGTGGAGTTTAGCGCTGAGCAATCGGTTATCCGTTTTGAATGCACCGAAAAAGCAGGAAAATTGCAGCTGAGTATCAGCAATCAGGGCGGCCTGCTACCAGAAAAAATGCAAACTCAATTACTTGATTCAATGGTGTCGGTCCGGCCTCAGGGGGAGAGTCAACAACCTCATTTGGGACTGGGTTTATATATCGCCAAAATGATTGCCGAATATCATCAGGGTAAAATCAGTATCAATAATTTACATGATAACAGTGGGGTAATGGTCACTATTACCATTGTAAAATAAGTCTCATGCAGTGTTATTGGAAGTGATCTGATTCGAGGTTTTGAGCGTATGTTATTACACTCATTTATATCGCACAGATTACGTCATGAGGTTGGGTATGCATATATTAATAACCGGTGGTACAGGATTGATTGGCCGTCAATTTATCCGTGCTTATCCTCATTACCAATACACCGTGCTTACTCGCCAAGCATCTAAGTGGCAAGCATCTTCCGATGGAAAAACGCACTATATTGATGATTTGAATTCTGTTGGGCAATTAAATGATATTGATGCAGTCATTAATTTGGCTGGTGAACCTATTGCTGACAAACGCTGGACCGAGCAGCAAAAACAAAGGATCTGCGAAAGTCGTTGGCAGATCACTCGTCAGTTGGTGACATTAATTAGAGCCAGTGATGCTCCACCGAAAATATTTTTGTCAGGTTCAGCCATTGGATTCTATGGTGATACAGATGGCAAGGTGGTAACAGAAAAGGATTCTGCGTCCCAACCGGATTTTGCCTCAGATCTGTGTAGCGAGTGGGAAAATATTGCCAATAGCGTTGCAGAGCTCACCCGTACCGTCACGATGCGGACCGGTGTCGTATTAAGTACACAAGGTGGTGCGCTGAAAAAAATGTTATTACCGTTTAAATTAGGTTTAGGGGGACGTATAGGTAATGGCAAACAATATATGTCATGGATACATATTGACGATATGGTAAAGGCAATTGATTTTTTATTAACTCACAATGAGATAAGTGGGGCGATTAATATGACTTCGCCCAATGCGGTTAGTAATATCGAGTTTACACGCAGCTTGGCAACGTGCTTAAACAAGCCCGCCTTTTTGCCCGTTCCAGCATCAGTATTAAAATTATTGATGGGCGAATCATCCAGCCTATTGCTGGGCAGTCAGCAGGTTTATCCGCAAAAATTGCTAGACAACGGATTTAGCTTTAAACAGGCTGAATTAACCCAAGCACTGGATAGTTTACTCAATACACCTTCTGGTTAATCGCCTGTCAAAACTGCATCGCGACAGGCTTCGTCGTCAAATTCCAGTTCGATAGTGGTATGGGCTAATTCATAACTTGCCAGATTATCTGCAATGGTGGCTTTAATCTCGGCCATTTGCGGCACTGATACATCCGATGCCAGCACCAGATGGGCGGTGAGTACGTGTTGCTCACCATCCAGTGACCAGAAATGTAAGTGATGCAAGTCGTTGACTAACTCGTGCCTTAAGAGTACTTCGCGTATTTCTGTACGTAACGATTCACTGGGCGCGCCCTGCATAAATAAGCGCAACGTAGAGCGTAAATTTTTTATCACGTTAAACAATATAAACAGGGTAAAAGCAATGGATAAAATCGGATCAAGAATGGGCAAATCCACAAACATCAGCACAATAGACACGATTAACACTGCAACCCAGCCCAGAACATCTTCGATTAAATGCCAGTTAAGTATTCGCTCATTCATGGTTTTTCCTGAACTAAGCTTGTAAGCCGCAAAACCATTCACCGCGATACCGAAAATAGCCAGTACAAACATACCTTCAGTGACCGGCATTTCGGGATTAAAGAGTCTGGGAATAGCTTCATACAGAACCCAAATGGAACCGATAGTTAACACCACGCCATTCACTAACGCCCCTAATAATGAAAAACGTTTGTAGCCATAACTAAAGTGTTGATTGGCCTGTTTATGACTAATTTTATTAAGGAACCAAGCTGTGCCGATGGATAGACTATCCCCCAAGTCATGTACGGCATCGGCCATAATGGCAGTACTGTTGGTTAGCCAGCCACCAATAAATTCGATAATGGTAAAGGTGACATTAAGTAAAAATGCCCAGCCAATGCGCTCGGATGAAGCATGGCTGTGATCATGATGATGGTGGTGATCGTGCATAAGGTTTCCCACTTTCTGCTGTTTTATTCAGAGTTTAGGATATTGATCCATAAAAAAACGGGAAAGGCTAATCACCCTTCCCGTTTTTTATTTAAAGCGCAGTTAGCAAGTTGCTTATTCAACAAAACCTTGATTGGCTTTAACCGTCAGAGGATGGTAGCCCGCTTTGGCTTCATCAAAGGCTTTCTTGGCGATAGCCTTGCCTTCAACCGTCTTAGATAACGCTTTGTATAAAGGTTTCACTAGTTTATTGCGACCAATATGTACCAGATAGTCATGTAAACGTGGGAAGGCCGGTTGATACCAGTTTTTCACTGCAATCAATAACCAACTATGGGCAATTTCATTGTTATGTGATTCGGTCAGATTAAATGCCCGATCCAGATCATGTAATTGCTCCAGACTTAGTTCGTCCGGCATATTATTTAAGAAATATAACCACTGATGGACGGTCCAGTTTTGGGTATCAATCTGGTTGGCATTCACTTCGCCATTAAGCCAGTTATTGCGAGCATTATCGACAATACTGAATGCATTCGATTCGGGCATCGGAGCACCTTGTGGCACGCCAGGTTCGAAGATCCACTGATTGATGCGATCCATATCCAGTTTATCAGGATAATTAGCTACCACATGTTTTTTGAAGTAAGCCAGAAATTCGTCCGTGGTAATGCTCTGAAATTTGAAATGCTGGAAATATTCCATCAGGAAGGCATCCATATTGTCACGGCCAATTTTTTGTTCTACTTCACGTAAAAACAGTGCGCCTTTTTCATAAGGGATGTCAGAGAACACGTCATCAGGATCGCGGCCACGCAGATCGATAGCCAGTATTTGGTCTTTGTCGGTCAAATTGGTGACATCCGCTTCCAGACTTTGATAGCCCAGCACGGCTTCCTGCTTGTAACGATCTTTGCCGTAAACATTTTCCATGATGCGATAGGTTAAATAAGTGGTAAAACCTTCGTTTAACCACAGATCTCGCCAAGTCGCGTTAGTCACAGTATTACCTGACCAGGAATGTGCCAGTTCGTGAGCAATGAGTGAGACCAGACTTTTATCGCCAGCGATCACCGTAGGAGTGATAAAAGATAAACGTGGATTTTCCATGCCGCCAAAGGGGAAAGACGGAGGCAAAATCAATAAGTCGTAACGATCCCAGCGATAAGGGCCGTAGAGCTTTTCGGTGGCAATCAGCATGGATTCGGTATCTTCAAACTCCGCTGCTGCGGCATCTAATATGGATGGTTCGGCATACACGCCAGTGCGCTCACCCATGGCTTTAAAATGCAAATCACCGACACCTAGGGCAATCAAATAGGATGGAATAGGCTGAGGCATATTGAATTCATATACTCCATCGCGTTCAGTATTCGGATCGTTAGAGGCACTCATTACCGCCAGTAATTCTTTAGGCGTGCGGATTGTGGCTTTATAAGTCACCCGAACTTGCGGGGAATCCTGCAAGGGGATAAAGCTGCGAGCGTGAATGGCTTGTGCTTGAGTAAACAGGAAGGGGTACTTTTTACCGGCGGTTTGTGCCGGTGTTAACCACTGCACGCCACTGGCCTGCGGTGAGGTCGCATAATTGATTTTAACTTTGTTGCCGGAGTCAGGCAGCGGGATTTCCAGAGCGGCACCGAGAAAGTCATCAGCATCATGTAAATCAAAATCAATTTTCTGACCATTAGCGGTGACGCTATTAATGGTTAAATCACGGGTATCCACGATCAAGCTGGTGGCTTTTGGATCTTTTTTGTCGAAGGTCAGTTCGGCATAGCCGCTCATCACCTTGTGATCAAAATCAACCGTCAGATCCAGATCAATGTGTGTCACTTTGACCTGTTCGGGATTGGACTGTGAGTGATAATCTTTGCCAACCTGAATCTGGTTGGTTTGGCTAGTGGTTTCTGTAACAGGTTTTGTGGTGGTGGGCTTAACATTATTGTCGCTACAGCCACTTAGCAGGGTAAGGCCAACTATAACCAACCCGGTAAATTTATTTAACATTAGGATTCCTTCTGCGAGGGTTTAATCATCGGTTCCTATCTTACCTTATTGTGACAGGACATCGGCAAATTAGTTTGTGATTAGGCTTGTATGGATTAGTGCACGGACCAATAAAGTTAAATATATTAACTGCTTAATTTATGTTCTATAGTTTGAGTACCTTGTTAACCGATAGCAAGGAACAACAGGGATAGATGTCGTTTAAATTCGATGGGAGTGTAGTGTAGTTGAAAAAGTCGGTGTTGCGGATTGGTTTATTTTGTGGGTTATTTACATACGTCAGTTTTGGCGTATTCGCTGAAGGTCAGTCTAATAGTAACGAGATTCGATTGGCAACCTTAGGCGCTGGAGTGGGTAATTTTGCTCCGGTTCTATATGTTGAAAATGATCAAGTGATGGGCACAATGCCGGAACAGATACGCTGTGCTTTTGCGGCACTAGGTATTGTTACCCGTTTCATATCTGCTCCCATTGGGCGCCATGTATGGGCGGTGGAAAATGATCAGGCTGATGGTTATTTTCCTGCTAGCCCCTATGAAGATGACACTTCACCCGAACAGACTAGCATCGTGTTACTGGAAAGTGAGATTGCAATATTTTCCCTAAAACCGGTAGATGTTTATTCACGACCTGCTCCCTTGGTTGCTGCTGTGAGGTTGGCTATGGGGCCGGAAAAGTTTATCGAACGTCATCAACTGCCTGTTGTTAAAACCTCCAGTTTTAATCAGGCAATTGAGTTATTAATCAAAAAACGTGCTGATGCGGTTATCGCCAATGATAAAGGCTTTGAACTGGCAGCTAAAAATGGTAACTATCAATTTGATTGGCATAAGCAGCCGTTGGAGTCGGTTAAGTTGCGTCTTTTTTTATCCCCTGGTTACGTGCAAAAGCATCCGGATATATTTAACCGGTTAAATCCTGAATTGGAACAATGCAGAACTGAATAAGTTCACACGATCGAATATTGTCATTTAATTGTCATTGTTTATTCATCTCAATGTAGTAAAAAATTCATTTTTAATCCTTAGCCTAGATTGTTGTTTTTATTATAAAAATTTAGGAATAATGGATGACGAACCTGCAACAAACCTTAAAATTAAGTTTACTTACACTGGCCTTGATAGCCGGCCTATCCGGTTGTGTGCTGGAAGGCGATGATGGCAAAGATGGCCAACCTGGTGCTGCGGGACAGCAAGGAGCTCCGGGTACTAATGGGCAAGATGGTACGGATGGTCAAAATGCCACTCGTGATCTTGCGTTACAGGTTGTTGGGCGTTTTGCCGCTGGTGGTATTGAGATTTATGGTAAGAGCGCCGCTGAAATTGTGCAGTTCCATAAAACATCTGGCTCTGCGTTTGCGGTTAACGCTGCGGTTAATCATATCGAAGTGATTAATTTGGCAAATTTACCGACGACCGAAGTGGCTAATCCGGTTACCGATACCAGTTTGAGTTCAGAATCCTTCACCTTTCCTGACACCGTCACAGTAAAAGATAGCAATGGCCTGGATCAGCAAGTGGCATTAGGTGTGGCCAATTCTATTGCGATTCATGACGATATGTTAGCTATTGCAGTTGAAGCGGCAGTGAAAACCGATATGGGTGCCGTGTTGTTTTACCGTCTTGATGCAATGGGGCAAGGCACTTTTGTTAAAGCCGTTGCTGCCGGTGCGCTGCCGGATATGCTGACCTTTAGCCCTGACGGTAGCAAAGTGCTAGTGGCTAACGAAGGTGAACCGGATACTGATTATATCGTTGATCCGCAAGGCAGTATTTCGGTTATTGCGATCAATGACAATATGCCGGCTGATATGGCAGAAACGATTAACTTCACGACCGATATGACTTTCAGTAGCGACTTGCTGGATGATCAAGATTATGACACCGATGCTAAACGAATGGCGCTACTTAAACAGGCTGGGGTCAAATTTGCCAGTCCAGCGGGTACCACAGTGGCGCAAGAGCTGGAGCCGGAATATATCGCCGTGACTGCCGATAGCCAAAAAGCCTATGTGTCCTTACAGGAAAGTAATGCTATCGGGATTATCGACCTGAGCAAAATGACTATTGAAGTCAAAGCGCTGGGCTTTAAAGACTGGAGCCAGTACGAACTGGATTTTACCAATAAAGATGAAGTGCCATTGTTTCGCAGTGTAAAAGGTTTATACGGTATGTATCAGCCAGATACTATTGCATCTTATCAATGGAATGGCGCCACCTTTATATTGTCAGCCAATGAAGGCGATTCACGTGACTGGGATGCCTATTCAGAAGAAGTGCGTGTGGAAGATATTATCGACCCTGACGAATTGAACAAGTTGTTATCCGACGAGTTAATGATGCAATACGATGCCAGTGGTGGCAAAGATGGCCTGGGTCGTTTAAAAGTCACCACGGCCTTGGGTGATGCAGATAATGATGGTGTTTATGAGGCGCTGTATGCCTTTGGTGGGCGTTCATTCTCGATCTGGGATCAAAACGTTAATCGGGTGTATGACTCGGGCGATGATTTCGAGAAAATCTCGGCTGCCGTTCTAGGCAATGATTTCAACAGTGCGCATACCGAGAATAAAGGCGATAACCGCTCTGATGATAAAGGCGGGGAGCCGGAGGCCATTGCCGTAGGTGAAATCGACGGCCGTCACTATGCCTTTATTGGTCTGGAGCGTTCCGGTGATTTATTTGTCTACGATGTGACCAGCCCGTTTAATGTCAGCTTTATCAATCACTACAATAACCGTGATTTTGATACTGATTTTGAACTGGATGATGATTTAGCCAATCCTTGTGATGAAGCCGAAGGGATGGATTGCAGCGAAGTTGCTCAATCCGGAGATTTAGGGCCTGAAAGCATTAAATTTGTTTCTGCCGCCGATAGCCCCAATGGTAATCCGTTACTGATTATTGGTAATGAAGTCAGCGGTACGGTGACGATTTATCAGGTAATAGCTCAATAAACGGTTGAGTCAAATGTCGATAAAGGCGCTGTGGCGCCTTTTTTGATCGTGGTGATGCTAATACTGTCGCGATAAGCTCAATTAACAAACAATACCGCAACTTGATTTAGCTCACCTTATCAGTAAAGATAATGACCAACTCTACTCCTCTTATCTTACTGTCAGGGATCGCTTCCGTTGTTAGTGTTCAAGCACATTTCCCAGTATTACCAGCAGCGTTGCCTGTTTGATGATTTCTCATTATCAATTGATGAACCCCGTGTATTGATTAGTGGCGCCAATGGCAGTGGCAAAACGACCTTGTTACTGATGGCCGCAGGATTAATCAAACCGCAAAGCGGTAACGTGACCTTTCAGGATCAGGACGTACTGCTTGCCACAACCAAGCCGAAAATCGGCATTAGTGCCAGCAAAGTAGTATTACCGGCCTTTATGACGGTGACCGAAATACTGACATTCCACCGCCAACAATTTAGCTGTGATCCCGCGGATAAATGGCTTGAACAATTTGGTCTTAACCAATACTTAACCACCAAAGTGGCGGATTTATCCTTGGGTAATGTGAAAAAACTTAGTCTGATGACCGCCATTATGCACCAGCCCGAGTTATTGTTGCTCGATGAGCCTACCAATGGGCTGGATGAACAGGCTCGCCTGAGTTTGAATTTATTGATTAGCGAGTACCCCGGACAAGTGATCATTGCCAGTCATGAAGCGCTGGCAGCCGACGACCAGCAGGTTCGCCATATTCAATTGCAGCGACAATTAGGCGCTTAAGTGATCGGCTACTGGCAATTCCGTATCCGTATTTATCACCAATCATTACAACAGTGGCTGGATAGCCTGCGCCAAATTAGCCTGGGATTGGTGGCGTTGTTTCCTTTAGCGTTACCGGCATTATTGTTGATTCCGTTGTTAGCGTTAGGGGTTTTGGCAGATTCTGCCAGTGATAATTCCCTCTATCTGAATACCCTGTGGGGCTATCTGTTATTGCTATACAGTTGGGTAGCGCTGCAACGGGACGGGATACAAGCCAGACAATATCAGCTGTATATCAATAGTTTGCCCATCAGTGCTGCCAAGCGTAGTTGGTGTGAGCTGGGAATCATATTGTATGGAGCCAATGTATTTGTTTTGGGACCACTAATACTGGTGGTGGTGATGTTTATTCATCAGCTTAATCATTTTGCCGGTGCACCGATAAGAGCATTACTACACCCGTTGATTCCGATTAGCGGATTACTCTTTCTTAGCGGTTATTACAGTGTCAGTGCGGTTCAGGGGCAACGTCCGTGGCTAAGCTTGTTATTATTGCCTTTAATCGTCGTTCCCTGGGCAGATGAATTAGTCAAAGGGCAATGGCTGGTTATCTGGTTGGTGGCTATCGTGCTTGAACGTCAACTGCCTGCGGTGCCGCTACCATTAGCAAACTGGCCACGCGGATTTTACCTATTGTTGGTACAGGCCGATGTGGATAATCCCAGAAACGAAGGATTGCGCTGGGTGGCGTTGTTATTACTGGTCATTCTGGCCGGTATTTGCGTTGACGGGGTCAACGAGCCTGTCCGTCCCTATATTGCTAACTTGCTGAGTTTTTTGAGTGCTATCTTGATTGCCAGCAGTCTGTTTGATGTGCAGGCTTTGCGGCAACGTTACCAGTTATATTTAACCAGCTTGCCACAGTCTAAACATAAACAGCAGGTTTATAGTCTTGTCTATGTGATGAGTAAAGCCATTCCGGCCCTACTATTACTGGCTTATTTATCCTTGTTTGGCACTGGACAATGGGCATTATGGTGCGTCTTTTACATCAGCAGTTTGGCTGGCATACTAATCCGTCCCAAGTGGTTTTTGCTATTCCCGCTGATAAGCGCGTTACTGGTGTTTTTTATTTGCCCTTAATGCAACATAACTACGTGGAAGGACATAACGATAGTGAGTATTGAAGGAATAATCATGAATAAACAATATTTCAGGCAAGTATTATTAGCTGGGTTACTGTTAATTTTATTCGGTTGCGGTGGTTCATCACAACAAGCACCTGATACCTCTGGATCTCCATCAACTCCAGCTGAACAAGAACCCTCAGAACCAACCCCTGTCACCGAACAAACACTACCACGCATTGATTTTTTCGATCTGCAAGGCGAAATTCAGAACGAACCTAAAATCATTGCCAGTATGAAGATCACTGATTACCAAATCGGGGAATTACCTATTGTTGATTATGACGGCCAGATTGGCGTCGAATATCGAGGTTCCAGCTCACAATATTATTACGATAAGAAAAGTTATGGCATCGAACTGCGTGACAGTGACAATAATGATTTGAATGCGTCTATTTTAGGTCTACCGGAAGAAGAAGATTGGGTTTTAAATGGTCCCTATGGTGACAAGACGCTAATCCGCAATGCGCTCATGTTTGATATGGCTCAGGCTTTTGGTCGCTATTCATCCCGTTACAAGTTTGTCGAACTGTATATCAATCAACAGTATAACGGTGTGTACGTTCTACTGGAGAAAATTAAACGGGATGCGGCCAGAGTCGATATCAATAAACTTAAGGACGATGAAAACGATGGTGAAGATGTAACCGGCGGCTATATTCTCAAGTTGGATAAAACCGATGGCGAACATGCGGATAATCCCTCCGCCTATGATTTATATACCGATGATATGAGTTTTATTTCCCAGATAGGCTCGGGGGGTAAATAACAATAAACACCATTTTATTTATCACTATCCCAAACCGGAAGATATTACCGACCCGCAAAAAGCGTATATTCAAGCCTATATTCAGGATTTTGAAGCCGCGTTAAATGGTGACAACTTTGAAGATGATGAATTGGGTTATCGCCATTTTATCAACGTAGACAGCTTCGTTGACTATTTTATTGCTACCGAAATTTCCGGCAACGTGGACGGTTATCGCCTGAGTACGTTCTTGTACAAAGACAAGAATGCCAAGTTATCCATGGGCCCTTTATGGGATTACAACCTGGCCTTTGGTAACGCTGATTATTGTCAGGGCTGGGAAAATAATGTGTGGGTTTATCGCTCTGAACAGCGTTGCGATGGTGGTGTATTTCCGGTGCCATTCTGGTGGTTCCGTCTTTTGGACGATGAGCGCTTTGTTGAACAGGTTAAAACGCGCTGGACACAACTTCGTGCTGCCAGTTTGTCTGACGCTGATATCGAACAGCGAATTGCGGATATGACTACTTATCTGCAATCAACAGGTGCTATTGAGCGCAATTTTGCCCGTTGGGATATTCTGGGTGATTATGTTTGGCCAAACAATTATGTGGGACAAACCTATGATGATGAAGTGAATTATTTACACGACTGGTTGCTCGGCCGCATGCATTGGCTGGATAGTGAAATCGCCAATCTTTAGTACTTGAGTTAAACCAGAATTAAGGTTAACAATATCATTTAGAGTTGAGATTACCTTTATGGTTTGTGATTAATAGGGTAAAGATAATTCATAATAAAAACAGGGGATAAATCATGAAATCAGTACGCCATGCATTCACGTTGGGAATGTTAATGATGATGGTGAGTTTTGCTTCCGTCAGTCAGGATAATCAATTAACCGCACAGGAGCAGGCAGACGGCTGGAAATTGCTATTTGATGGCAATGATCTGGGGCAGTGGCGAAATTTTCAACGGTCAGATTTAAGTGACAAATGGGTCATCGACGATAACGCCATCAAGCTAAGTGGCGAGGGAGGCGGTGATATTCTTACCAAAGCCACTTACCAGAATTTTGAATTAAAACTGGACTGGAAAATCTCACAGGCAGGTAACAGCGGAATTTTTGTAAGAGCGGATGAAAGCGGCAAGTATATTTTTTCTCATGCGCCGGAAATTCAGATTTTAGACAATCAACGACACGAAGATAATAAACTGGCTACTCATTTATCCGGTTCCCTGTATGACATGATTGCCTCACCGGTTGAATCACACAAGCCCGCCGGTGAATGGAATCAGATCACTATCCGACTTGATCATTCGCTGTTGCAGATTTGGCAAAACGGCATAAAAACCGCCGAGGTCAAAATCGATAGTCCACGTTGGAATGAACTGGTAGCGAAGAGTAAATTTGCTGACTGGCAAGGCTTTGCTCAAACTGACAATGGCCATATTGGCTTGCAGGATCATGGCAATCCGGTTTGGTTTAAAAATATTAAAATTAAAGAGTTGCCCTAATGAGTGGCTTCAATCACGAGGTATTGGTGGTCGGCTCTGGTGCCGGCGGTGCAATGGCAGCCTATCAACTGACTCAAGCCGGACACAAAGTGCTGATGCTTGAAGCCGGGCGAGATTACGATCCTAAAACCGAAACCCCGATGTTTAAACGTAACGGCGAGGCACCGTTAATGGGGGCGGGTAATGAAGACAAAAATTTTGGCTTTTATGACGCCACTGTCGATGGGGGTTGGCAGGTACCGAATGAGCCTTATACGACTGCGCCCGATTCGGAATTTATGTGGTGGCGGGCGCGCATGCTAGGTGGGCGTACCAATCATTGGGGGCGTTACTCGTTACGATTTAGTGAACATGATTTTAAAGGCAAAAGTCGCGATGGGTTAGGCGCAGACTGGCCGTTTGAATATGCTGATATTGCCCCCTGGTATGATAAAACCGAAGAGCTGGTCGGTGTCTGTGGCACCAATACAGGCTTGGATGATATGCCGCCTTCCAGTGACGGTATCCTGCAACCACCCCCTAAACCACGGATTACCGAATTGCTGATTGCTGCCGCGGCCAAAAAGCTGGGGATTCCGGTGGCACCGATGCATCGTGCCGTTTTGACTCGTCCTAAAGATCAACGTGCTGCCTGTTTTTATGCCACCCCCTGTGGTCATGGCTGCTCGATTGGGGCGGCGTTTCAAACTACCACTTCACTTATTCCCATGGCAAAAGCCACAGGCAATTTACAGGTTATTACCGGTGCAATGGTTAAATCGGTAGACATTGATGAATCGGGTAATGTGACCGGTGTTACCTATATCGACAAAGCCAGCGCTAGCGAGAAAAAACTGACCGCTAAAGCCGTGGTATTAGCCGCCAGTGCCTGTGAAACCGCGCGATTATTACTCAACTCGAAAAGTGCCCACTTCCCCAACGGTTTAGCCAATTCCAGTGGGCAGGTAGGCAAGAATCTGATGGATTCAACCGGTACTGATCTTGGTGCCTTGATCCCGGCGTTGCGCGGGCGACCTATTTATAATGAAGATGGTCATACCGCGAATCACTTGTTTATTCCCTGGTGGGGACATCATGCTCAAGAGAAGGGAGAGCTGGCATTTCCCCGTGGTTACCATTTTGAAATCGGTAGCCGTTTCCGTGAACCTGGCGCAGGTATTGAAGGTGATGTGCAGGGATATGGTTTGCCATTAAAACAACAAGTGAAGGATAACTACGGTGCATTTGTGTGGTTTTCGCTGCGTGGTGAGATGTTGCCAAATGAGCATTGTTATATGGATATTGATGAAAATGTTACCGATAAATGGGGAATTCCGGTAGCACGTTTTCACTGGCAATGGTCTGAGCATGAACTCAAACAAATTGAGCATGGACTACAAACCGCCAAACAACTATTGACCACGATGGGCGCTGAAGTCGGTGATTTACCACCAGCAGAGCAGGCGATTTTGAAAGGTGGACAAATAATTCACGAAGTCGGCACCACCCGTATGGGGGCTTCTCCACAGGATTCGGTGACCAACCAATGGGGACAAACATGGGATTGCCCGAACCTGTTTATAATGGATGGTGGGGTATTTGCCTCCAATCCGCATAAAAACTGTACTTTAACTATTATGACCTTGGCGATGCGTAACGCTAGTTGGTTAGGGCAACAACTCGATAAGGGAGTGCTTTGATATGACCGTAAATCCGCAATCAAAACAATACCAATCGGGAATGACTCGTCGCCAGTCGTTGAAATGCATGGGCATACTGGCGGCGGGTGCGATGCTACCGCTGTTGGGAGGATGTGCAGATGTGGACGAGACAACGAGCAAGATCACTGCTGGACATTGGCCGGAACTCGATTTAGCACCAGTTAATGTTAAGGGCTACGGTAAAGATCCGAATATGATCGTACCCCCCGAATCTCCCTGGCCATTGACCTTAACTGCTGAACAACTGACGTTGACAGCATTGCTGTCGGATATTTTAATCCCTCGTGATGGAGACGTCCCATCAGCATCCGAAGTCAACGTACCGGATGTGATTAATGAATGGGTGAGTGCGCCCTATGCCAGACAGCAAAATGACAGAGTGACCATTCTTTCTGCCTTGGCCTGGATTGAAGATGAGTCTCAACTCAGATTTAAGCAACATTTTGTGGCATTAACGGACTCGCAACGCCTGAGTATTATGGATGATATCGCTTACGACAACGAACAAACCCCAGAACAATTTAAACGTATTGCATCGGCTTTTGGACGTTTTCGCCGTTTGGCGTTAGCCGCATTTTTCTGTACGCCGGAAGGCACCAAAGATATCGGTTATATGGGCAACGTACCGATTACCGGTGATTATCCGGGCCCCACAGAAGAAGCTTACCAGCATTTGGAAAAGGTATTGGCTGATTTAGGATTAAGTGCATATGCTTATCAGGCTGACATTTAATCTTACATTGCTTAACCGCAATAGTGTCGAAGGAGAGCAATATGCAACTGGGGTGTTTTTCGATGAGTCTGGCAGTCAAAGATCTTGAAAAATCGAAACTGTTTTATCAAAAACTCGGGTTTGAAGTGTACGCCGGTGAGCAGGCGCATAATTTTTTAATCATGAAAAATGGTGATACCAATATCGGTTTGTTTCAGGGAATGTTCGAAAACAATATTCTGACCTTTAATCCCGGTTGGGATCAGGGAGCACAAAATCTGCAAACCTTTACCGACATTCGGCAAGTACAGCAACATCTGATTAATCAGGGAATTGATATTGTGCAAAATGGGGTTAGCGGTGAATCCGGTCCGGCCAATTTTTCGGTGATTGATCCAGATGGTAACGCGATTTTATTTGACCAACATGTTTAACCCGTTGGGGGACTTAGGACTCGCTCTTTCCGTACCCCCAACGTTCCATTAGATTCTGATCCAGTCCTAAATGATCGAGAATTCGTGCCACCACAAAATCGACTAAATCATCTATTGATTGCGGGTTGTGATAAAAGCCCGGGGCGGCTGGCATGATGGTGGCCCCGATTTGGGACAGTTTTAGCATATTTTCCAGATGGATGGTGGATAGCGGCATTTCTCGGGGGACTAGAATTAATTGACCTCGCTCCTTGATGACTACATCAGCTGCGCGTTCTATTAAATTATCACTGGCACCAGTGGCAATCGCTGACAACGTGCCGGTTGAACAGGGACACACTACCATCTGTTTGGGTGCGGCAGAGCCGGACGCGACGGGTGAGAACCATTCATCTTTGCCAAATACACGCACTTGTTCCGTTGTTACCTTAAAATGCTCGGCAAAAAACTGGCTTGCAGCGTCTGGATTAGCCGGAATTTTAAAATTTTGTTCAGTTATGAATACAACACGCGCTGCCGAGGATATTAATAGAAAAACCTGATAATCTGCCTTGAGTAAGCATTCCAATAAGCGTAGCGCGTAGGGTGCACCCGATGCGCCAGTGATCGCCAGGGTAATTTGTTTGCGTTTTTTTTGAGTCATATTCAATCCCATTGTGAAGTGTGTGGGAGTGTAGCACGGGCACAACCCTGTTGATTTAGATATAACCAAGTTTACAGAATCAAAGTGAATTTTACTAAGCTGATTAATGAGTTATCGATATAAAAGCAGTACAATTCAGTGGACTGTATAAATGACCGGAACAGCGGATAAGAAGTGCCGTTAAAATTAAATCACACCATAATTTAGCGACATATTCGACGTTCAGGTCAAATAATAATAATCAAGCAGCACCATGGTTTAAGTTACGAATAACAGTGACAAACCTATTTTACCCCTACACCAATAACACTAAGGCTAATAGCAACAATGAAAAGACTTAATGCACAACTACAAGAAGACGGCTGTCCTCTTGAACTGATCCTATTGATTCGTACTTTACTGGCAGCTTGCAAGGAAATTTCTTTCCGGGTCAGTCAAGGCGCATTGGCGGGGGTACTTGGTTCAACTTTGAGTGATAACGTACAGGGTGAGCGTCAGAAAAAGCTGGATGTGATTGCTAACCATATTCTGCGTGATATTTTAAGTGAATCGGGTTACGTCAAGGCGATTTCTTCTGAAGAAGAAGATAATGTGATTGGTTGCGCACCAGATGGAAAATATCTGGTTAGTTTCGATCCGCTTGATGGTTCCTCTAATACCGATATTAATAGCCTGATCGGCACTATTTTTTCGATAATGCATGCCCCACAGTGGATGGATACGACGGATCCTTCAGCATTTTTACAACCCGGTACACAGCAGGTTGCGGCGGGATATGTGTTATATGGTCCATCGACGATGCTGGCGATGACAACCGGACGCGGTACTCACCTATATACACTGGATAAAACTCATGGTGGATTTCTGGTCACTAAGGCTAATGTACAGGTACCGGCCGAGACCAGTGAATTTTCAATCAATAGTTCCAATCAGCGGCACTGGGAAGAACCCATGCAAAATTATGTGGCTGATTTGATTGCCGGTAGCGAAGGCCCCCGCGGCAAAGATTATAATATGCGTTGGGTAGCGGCGATGGTGGGTGATATTCATCGGGTATTATCTCGGGGTGGTATTTTTGCCTATCCTTTTGATAAACGTAATCCGGCAATTCCCGGTAAGTTACGTTTGCAATATGAAGCTAATCCAATGGCATTTTTGATGGAACAGGCCGGTGGCCTTGCCGATACCGGTGAAGGACGTATTATGGAAGTCATGCCTAAAGAGATCCATCAACGTGTGCCGGTGATTTTAGGCTCCAAAGAGGAAGTAGAAGCCTGTCTGAAATATTACAACTAGCCATAACTTGGCCTGTTAATTAAAAAGCCGGTGATATTCAATTACCGGCTTTTTATTATGTGCTTCGTTTAGGGCATTCTATACACCAGATAAAACAGGAGTGACTATGTCGATAATTCCCGTTCCAGGCTTTAGTGAACCGGTTAATGCTATTTCGCATCTGTTGGCAGCGGGTGTTTTTCTGATTCTGGCTGTTTTTATCTTATACCGCGGACGGGGCAATGTTGCCCGACAGGTTAGTTTAGCAATATTCAGTTTTTTTGCGGTTGCCATGTTTGCATTGAGCGGCGTATATCATCTACTAGAAAAAGGCAGCCAAGCCAATTATGTTTTGCGCATACTGGATTATACCGCCATTTTTACCATGATTGCCGGCTCGTTCACCCCATTTCACATCATTCTATTGCGTGGACGCTCTCGCTGGTTACCGTTGTGTATTATCTGGTTATTAGCGATCACCGGTCTGACACTGACGGCAATCTTTTTTGATCAAATGTCTGAAGGTTTGTTGCTGTCATTCTTTCTGGCGATGGGATGGATGGGAATATTCACAGTAACTCAGGTATGGGCGATAAACCAACGGGTTGCCAGACTCATCGTGGGCGGGGCACTATTTTATACCTTAGGAGCACTGCTGGATTACGCTCGCTGGCCAATGATTATTGACGGAGTACTGGGGCCTCACGAATTGTTCCATTTGACTATTATTGCCGCGGCTTTATGCCATTGGTTTGCGATGTACAACATAGCCTACCTTCCACAACAGCATAACTAAACAGGCAGTGAAACATGGACTGTTGCGTCATGATGATAAACGCACTGGATCTAAAAGATCGAGGTGTGGGTGTAGAAGGTCAGTTTTTCTAGAGCTAGTTGACCTAAAACTGAGTTGCCGTAATGATCCAGTTCTGGCGCCCAGACTGCCACGCTATACTGACCTGGGCATATCGCTACAATCCCGCCACCTACACCACTTTTAGCCGGTAGTCCGACATTATAAGCGAAATTTCCGACCGCATCGTATAACCCACAGGTGAGCATCAGTGAATTAATGCGCTTATCCATTTTTTCTCCATGAAAGCTGGATTTAAAATGTGAGCGACCACGATTGGCTAAACATTCGATGGCTCTGGCCAAGTCACGACAACTCATGGTCATTGCGCATTGCTTAAAATAACAATCCAGAGTTTGCTCTACTTCGGCTTCCAGATTACCCATGCCTTTGAGTAGGTTGGCAATAGCAATATTACGGTATCCGGTTGCTTGCTCGCCTGCTGCGACAAGCTGATCAATTCGGTTAGCATCATTACCCGATAACGACGCAATAAACTCCTCAATACGTCGAGCCGGTGCAGCGCTTCTGGCTGCAATAATATCGGTGACAACCATTGCGCCTGCGTTAATAAATGGATTACGCGGAATACCTCCTTCTGAATCGAGCAATACCAATGAATTAAAACGCATCCCGGAGGGCTCACGTCCGACTCTTTTCCACAAATCATCACCGACAATATCCAGTGCCAGCATTAAGGTAAACAGCTTGGAAATACTCTGAATCGAAAAGGCCGTATCGGCAGCCCCAATGGAAAATTCCTGTTCGTCCACGGTGCGTATTGCCATGCCGAATTGATGTGGATTCACCTTTGCCAAAGCAGGAATATAATCGGCGACATTACCTTTACCGTATTCCTCAATCACATCCTGGTGAATTTGTTGCAGAATCATCGGTAATGCTTGTGTGTCCAGCATCTGATTGGCTAAATGATGAGTATTTTGATCAGTGATACTAATAGTGTTGCCTTGTAGATTAACCGACATTGCATAACTTCAGCCTAGCAGCAAAAAACCGCTCATAACAGAGCGGCTTTTGCGACCTGCCAATATTCCGTTATAACAGTGGTGCAATCACCAGACTGACAATAGCCATTACATTGATTAGGATGTTCATGGCGGGTCCAGAGGTGTCTTTGAACGGGTCACCCACGGTATCACCCACAACCGTAGCGGCATGAACAGAGGATCCTTTGCCCCCAAAGTTACCTTTTTCAACGTGTTTTTTGGCGTTATCCCACGCACCACCTGCGTTGGCCATCATCAGCGCCATTAAGACGCAACCTAATAAAGCACCGCCTAACATACCACCTAAGGCATAGGCACCCAAGCCAAAGCCCACCACCGGTGGCGCTGCTACGGCAATCACCCCGGGCAGGATCATTTTTTTCAGTGCGGCCTGAGTGGCGATATCCACACAACGGCCTGTATCCGGCTCGGCAGTACCTTCCATTAAACCTTTGATTTCTCTGAATTGGCGACGTATTTCCTGAATCATTTCAAAGGCCGCATCCCCTACAGCTGTCATGGTAATCGAAGCGATTAAGAATGGAATTGCCCCGCCAATAAACAGGCCGATTAGCACTTTAGGGTTACCCAGATTAAGGGTGAACTCGGGGTAGTGAAAAGTCATGGTTTTGATAAATGCGGCAATAATTGCCAGTGCAGCCAACGCAGCAGCACCGATCGCAAAGCCTTTACCTATGGCTGCGGTAGTATTACCCAGTTCATCCAGAGAGTCGGTAATTTTGCGGGTTTCTTCACCCAATCCCCCCATTTCTGCAATGCCACCGGCGTTATCGGCGACGGGGCCATAGGCATCAATAGCCATGGTAATACCCACAGTAGCCAGCATGCCCACAGCGGCAATACCAACACCGTATAATCCGGCCAGTTCGGTAGAGGCATAGATAATGGCACAAATAGTTAATACCGGAATCACCACCGATTGCATCCCCACGGACAAGCCGGTGATCATCACCGTGGCGGGGCCGGTTTCACCGGATTTGGCAATGCGTCTAACCGGGGTGGATGCGGTATAATATTCGGTCACTAAACCAATAATAATCCCGCCGACTGCCCCGGATATTACTGCCCACCAAACGTGGCTGGAAATCTGCAGATAACTAATCACAAAATGGGCAGCGATGATAAATAACACGGCGGCAGACATGGTACCTGCGCGTAATGCCACTTCCGGTTTACTGGATGACAGCAGATTGACCAAAATAATCCCCAATACCGAACAAATCAGGCCGGCCGATGCGAGCGCCAAAGGCAAAAACATCAGATCTTCACGAGCCCCCATCATGTCTAGAGCCATGGTTGAAGCGATGGCGATGGTGGCGATCATTGAGCCGCAATAGGATTCAAAAATATCCGATCCCATGCCGGCAACATCACCGACATTATCACCGACATTATCGGCTATAACGCCGGGATTACGGGGATCATCTTCAGGAATACCGGCTTCGATTTTTCCGACTAAATCGGCACCGACATCGGCACTTTTGGTGAAAATACCTCCACCTACCCGAGAAAACAGCGCCACAGAAGACGCGCCCATACCAAATCCGTGTATAACATGAGCTGTGTGGGGGTCCCCACCGAAAAACCAATACAATATTCCCAAGCCTAACAAGCCCATGGCTGCTACGCACAGACCCATTACTGAGCCGCCCATAAACGCGATGGATAAGGCTTGTGCTGAACCTGAATCATGGGCTGCTTGAGTGGTACGGACATTAGCTTTAGTGGCGGTAAACATGCCGATATAACCTGCGAGCGCAGAACAGATTGCGCCTACCGCAAAGGCGATGGCGGTATTTTGCCCCAGCGCAAAATATAAAATAGCGCACAGGATCACAGAAAAAATCAGCAACATTTTGTATTCACGATGCATAAATACCATTGCACCTAAATGAATGGCATCGGCAATCTTGGCGATAGCTGCATTAGTGACGTTGTGTTTGGTAATAAGAAAGTAGATAACCAGTGCGCAGAGCAAACCGGCAAGGCCAAGAGCTGGCGGTAGTAATAACATTTCGTTCATAGTGTCCCCTAAAAGTGTGACACAAAGAGCGACAACTTCTTGCAGAACAACATGACAAGTTTTTAGTTAACAATAAACCTGACCCGGCAAGAACACGCTTTGTTATTGTTAGTATTTTTTTAATACGGATTAACTATAACGGTGGCTTTTGTCGGTGACAATCACAAATATTGGCCAAAGCGCGGAAATATTCACCAATGCCTTTGAATCAGTGCGCCTAAGTCTATATAATTCGCGCTCAAAAATTTCACCATTGCAGGTAGACGACAGATGAGTCTTAATAAAGTACCGGCGGGTAAAAACCTGCCTGAAGAAGTTAATGTAATTATCGAAATTCCAGCCCACGCTGATCCGGTCAAATACGAAGTCGATAAAGAATCCGGTGCGATTTTTGTTGATCGTTTTATGGCCACTTGTATGCATTATCCAACTAACTACGGTTATGTTCCGCATACGCTGTCTGAAGACGGTGATCCGGTCGATGTATTAGTCATGACCCCTTTCCCGTTGTTGGCTGGTTCGGTTATTCGTTGTCGCCCAGTTGGTGTGCTGAATATGACCGACGAGTCTGGCACCGATGCGAAAATCTTGGCGGTTCCGGCAGATAAATTATCCACTATTTATCGCGGTGTGACCGAAATTGATCATGTTCCAGAGTTACTTAAAAATCAGATTGAGCATTTCTTTGCCCACTATAAAGATTTAGAGCCTAATAAATGGGTTAAAATTGATGGATGGGATAATGCGGCAGCAGCTAAAGCTGAAATTGTTTCCAGTGTTGAGCGTTACGAAACTGAAGAACAAAAGCCCGCTTTTTAATTTATCTGAGTAATTCAAAAGGCCAGCCTGTAGGCTGGCTTTTTTGTTTGTCGTGATGTAACAATAGATTGATGCTCAAACCGGGTATATTCAGGTTGTATCAGTTTGAGATAAATACAGGTGCTCTCAATATCTATGTCAACCCTTCGTTCTTTTCGAAATAACCCTCAATATTTGCTGCTGGCGATGGCTTTTGTCATGCCTTTAACGTTTTCTGTCTGGAATGCGTTATTAAATAATTTTGTCATTGAAAAGGCCCAGTTTAGCGGTGCTGAAATTGGTATTTTACAAAGTTTGCGGGAAATTCCCGGCTTTTTAGCTTTTACCGCCATATTTGTTTTATTAGTCATAAAAGAACAATTGTTTGCCCTGGTTTCACTGGCGTTGATGTCGGTTGGAGTGGCGTTGACCGGTTGGTTTCCGTTTGAGATTGGATTGTATTGCACCACGGTTTTAATGTCGGTTGGTTTTCACTATTTTGAGACTGTCAATCAGTCCCTTACTTTACAGTGGCTGAAAAAAGAAGACAGCGCCCACTTTATGGGCAAACAACTTGCGGTGAAAGGGTTTGCATCATTACTTGCATACGGGCTTATCTGGATTTTAATGGAAGGCTTAGGGGTGAGTTATAATGCGGTTTATATGCTCGCCGGGGGAGCAGGGTTGCTAATTTGCCTGTTATTGTGGCTGGCTTTTCCTCAATTTAAGCAGCCTTCTACTCAACATAAGCAATTGCTAATGCGCAAACGCTACTGGTTGTATTATTGTCTGACATTTTTCAGTGGTGCCCGTCGGCAAATTTTTGTGGTTTTTGCCGCGTTTATGATGGTCGAAAAATTTGCTTATTCGGTTGGTGATATCAGTTTATTGTTTATGATCAACTATGTGTTTAATCTGCTATTTGCTCCCACAATCGGTAAGTGGATTAGCCGCATTGGTGAACGCAGGGCTCTTATCATTGAATATACTGGCTTAGCCTTACTGTTTAGCGGTTATGCCTTGGTCGAAAACGCCACTGTGGCCGGTGCTCTGTTTGTGGTTGATCATTTATTCTTTGCCATGGCCATTGCGATGAAAACCTATTTACAAAAAATTGCCGACCCGCGCGATATTGCATCTACTTCCGGGGTGAGTTTTACCATTAATCACATTGCGGCAGTGATTATTCCAGCGTTATTAGGTATTGTGTGGTTAAGTTCCCCCGCACTGGTTTTTATGATTGGTACTGGATTCACCTTATGCTCTTTGTTGCTGGCATTGAATATCCCTAACCTGCCGATGCCCGGTGCAGAGGTCAAATGTAATTTACTGGGGTGGGCGAATACACCCAGTCTTGAAGTTCAACCTACACAAGCGCAGATCACAAAATGAAAAAACTATTTTTATTGTGTTTAATTCCCATGCTGGCGATGGCCGAGACAAAAGAACTGTTCTGGGAAGATTTGATCCCTAAAGACTATGTGTTACCTGAACAGCAAGTCGATCATAACGCCAAAGGCGGCACTGCGCAGCAATCTCAACACGCACCAGTTGTGGCAGAATATAATGGTTTAGAGGTAAAAATTCCGGGCTTTGTGGTGCCGCTGGAAGGGGATGAAGAGAATCTGACCGAATTTCTGCTAGTACCCTATTTTGGCGCTTGTATCCATGTTCCTCCCCCGCCTGCCAATCAAATAGTGCATGTTACTTTTAGCCAAGGCATAAAAATTGAGAATTTATATGATCCGGTCTGGATAGTCGGTACGCTGTCTACCCAAGAGTGGTCAGGAGATATTGCAACGGTAGGTTACAGCCTGGCGGGTAATCAGGTTTTACCTTATGAAGGATAGTGGTTGTATCCAGGGACAGAGTGATTGAATCGATTGATGTTTTGTTTATTTGTTAATCTTGACTAAGATTGATTTGAATAAGCAAGATGTTAAATATTAACGATTTTCTGTCGATATAAAGGGTTAGTAAATCTTTTATTGCCTGTCTGTGTGCGGATGGGCAATAGCCTAAATAGGCGATAGGAAGATAACCCCCTTTATTTTGCATAAGGATTGAAGTCCGTATGAATTTTATGTTGCGTATGTCTATTGCTCAGAAAATATTTCTGATCCCTATCATTGGTACCGTCAGCTTTATTGTCTACCTTGTTATATCAACCAATACGTCATTGAATAATGTGGCATTACTGGAAGATGCCAAAACCGTTGAATTCCCCGCGCTTCAAACCAGTAATAGTGCCTTGGTTTTGATGGAAAAAGTCCGGGATACACTGAGTAGCGCAGTTACTACCGGTGATGAAGAAGCATTAGCTAACGCCAAAACTTATGCCGAATCGACTCGTGACAATCTGAATCAACTCAAATCGATTAATCCCAAGCTCAGCGCAGAAGCAGATAAAATTCTGAACAATTTTGAAGAATATTTTCAAGTTGCATTTGGCGTGTCTGAATCCATGGTTAATAACACCGCCGATTTTTCTAAAATTGGTGAACTTTCAGCCAAAATGAACAATGGTTTTGAGCAGACTACGGCTAACTTAAAGCACTTTACCGCTGCCCGTCTAGCGGCTTTCGAAAATGCTATTCAAGACTCTAACGATGCTGCCAGTTCAATTATTTATTTAGGCATTATTATGGGCGTGGTAACCACGCTATTACTGTTTGCTACCGCTATTCCGATTGTTAAAGGTATTCGGGGAAGTATTGTTAAAGTAGTTGATTCATTGCGGGATATTGCCCAGGAAGACGGTGACTTGACCGTGCGGATCCAAACCAATTCTGAAGATGAAATTGGCGAATTGGTGAAATGGTTTAATCAGTTTATGGAAAAACTGCAAGGGGTGGTGCGCGATATCGTTAATACTACGTTGCCACTGTCTAAATTAGCGCAGGATCTAAACCACTTAACTGAGGAAACCAATCAGATTATTGACGTACAGCGTCATTCTGCTGATAGCGCAAAACGAGCGGTAGATGATATGAGCCACTCAGTTTCGGCGGTGGCAGAAAGTGCCGCAGAAGCGTCCAGTGCGGCTAATGATGCGTCCGGTGCTGCCAAAGATGGTCAGAATGTCGTGGATAGCACAGTACGCAGTATTCAAGACCTAGCTAATAATGTTAAAGAAACTGGCGACGTCATTCAGAAACTCGAATCCGATTCCAATCAGGTTGGGGTGGTATTAGATGTCATTAAAGGCATTGCCGAACAAACTAATTTATTGGCTTTGAATGCGGCGATCGAAGCGGCTCGTGCCGGAGAACAAGGTCGTGGTTTTGCGGTTGTTGCTGATGAAGTACGTACATTGGCATCCCGCACACAGAAGTCCACCGAAGAAATCCAGACAACGATCGAACAGCTACAATCGGCCGCCAGACATGCAGTATCAGCGATGGATAAAGGGATTGAACGTGCAGAACAAAGTGTGCAAACCGCGAATAAAGCTGGCAGTAGTTTGTCGGTAATCACCGATACTATCAGCCGTATCAGTCAAATGAATGATCAGATTGCCCGTTCAACCGAAGAACAGCAGTCGGTTTCTAATACTATTGTTAACCATGTTGATGAAATTAATCAGCGCACTGAAGAAACGTCGAATAGTTCAGGCAAGTTAGCTGAAGCCGGTGCGGAATTGGCCGAATTGGCGACGAATCTTGAAGCCATTGCCCGCCAGTTTAAAGTCTAAATTGAACAGTTAAAATCGATACTGCGCCAGCAACATAAGCTGGCGTTGCTTGTTCTCAGCCTGCCAGTTTCGCCATAATGTACGGTTTTGATTGTTGCTCGTCACGCTGAGCCATTCGGCTCCAATATTCCAATGGTTGTCCACAGTATATCGCCATGCAATAGTGATACTGTCGCCATTGCTATTATTGGGATCGGCTGGATTGTTATCGGTTTCTGTTACGTCGAAGTTATCGTAACGAATCGAAAACCGCTGTTGCTGCCATTCATAACTGGCTAATAGATACCATGATGAAAAATTGGCATAGACGCCTTTATCCTGTGTACCCATACCGGTTTTACCATCCATCCATTGTGCCAGTATGCGCAGCTGATCGGTGAATTTGTGTTGTAGTGCAACAGAGGTAAAACGGTTTTCCCAGGCATATTGCCAATTGGTTTCAATGGCTAATGGGTCGGCGTTGTTATCATAATAATAAACCCGCAGGTCGGTGCTTTGCAGATAACGCCAATTGAGCCCCAGATAATATCCCCAGCGACCATCGGTTTCTTCGCTGACGGTGAGGTAATCGGGAAAGGGTTTGTCAAACATGCCAAACTGAAAATAGTCCGCGAAGTAAACTTTTTCGTTGAGCATGGTTTGCCGGTTATGCAGTGCCCATCCACGCCAAGCTAGTAAAGTACCAGCCGGATCATTCGCTTTAAATACCGATGCCACGGCAGTAAAACTGTGTGGACTATGGTGTTTTCGCCCTGATCGTGTCACTGACCACTCGGCACCGAGCGTGCGTATTTCTTCGGCAACCCAGGCATTGATCGCAGAAAAACTATATGTGTAAGGGCTATTCCAGCCAATATCGACATTCTCTAACGACATGGCCGGATAAAACATCCCTACTTTTAGCTGGTGTTTTAATCCTCGACTTAGCGGGGCATAAGTTAAAAAAGCTTCACTTAAACCGAGGTGACTATCTCCATCGGGATAATAATTAGCGACCATGTGGTAACTAATATTCCCTACGGCATCGCCTTTAATATCAAGCACTGCCTGAGAAAGAACAAACTGGTCATCCTGATTAAAACGCAATACGCCTACACCGCCTTCCATCCAGCTTTTTAACCAGGAGTTATCGTATTGAGCATCAACATAGCCAGCTTCAATTAATCCATTTATTTGTATGGATTGAGCCTGACTAGTGGAGAGGATGCTATATCCCCAAACAATGACAAACGTTGCCAATAATTTTATTCGCATTGGTTTAATACGCAGTGAGTTCATCGGCATCTTCATATTCAACCAGAGCAGGAAGTAAATGGTCCTTAAGCATCAATGTTTTAGTACTATCTTGTTGTACCTGAATTCGCTCGGAGAAGCCTTGATCTACGACTTCAAGCAGTGGACTCCAGAATTTCAACTGATATTCCCCAACCGGTACATTCAGGCTAATTTTACCCAGCTTATTGGTTTTGCCAAACCAAGGGGTATCAACCACGTAAATATAACCCAACATCCAGTCATGAATATTGCAGCCCAGCGCGACTTCACCGCTTTTATCAAATTGAATGGGCGAGGCGCTACCCCCGTTATACAGCTTTAACTCGAAGGTTTTTGCATCTGAAAAAGAATAAACATGATGCTTGATGGAATCGGAATTGGGGAAATTTACCCAAGCGGATTTCTGTACGACAAGTATGTGAGGTTTAAACTGTTTGTCGATTTGATCCATGATTGCGCTATGATCTTTGGGAGCGGCTTTCACCGGCATTGCACTTTTATCTGTAGGCTCCAGATATACCACAATATTGGCTAAGGGTTTGCCATCAGGGTTTTGTACTAAAACGTCTAGTTGAGCGGCGGCAGCATCAGCAACAACGTAAATCATCAAAATGAGTAATAGTTGGACAAATCCTGTCTTTCGCATATCGAACGTCAATCCAAATCAATGGTAATGTTTAACAACAAGATACCCCCAAACTAATGCAAAAACGGTTGATAATGCAAATGTTTTACTGCTTTCGGCATCGACCCTAGTCTAGGAGTTAGTCGTGATAAGTGCCTGTAATTGTTGTCTTATTGTGGCCGGAATCGCGGCCGATTTTTGAGTCTGATAATCAAAATGAACCATCGTTGTATGGCCTTCGGCACACAGTTTGTCGTTTTGCCAAACTTGCTGGTAAACCTCGAAAGAACTGTTACCCAAACGGCTGATACCGGTCTTGACTTCAACCTCACTGCCATAAAAAATTTGTGCGATAAAATCCACTTTATAACTGGCCAAAATCAATGGCCAGTTAGTTAAGCTCAATTGTGGATTAAAAATTTTAAACAGTGGTTCACGAGCAGCTTCAAACCAGCCCACCAGCACCGTATTACTCACATGCTGCAGGGCATCGGTTTCGTAAAAACGGACGTTAAAGTGTTCCGATAACATCACTACACCTATCGATTACAATAAGGGTTTAAGAAAGCGTGCAGTATGGGATTGCTGCATTTCTGCCAATTGCTCCGGCGTACCTTCGGCAATAATCTGGCCGCCACCAGAGCCCCCTTCCGGACCTAAGTCGACAATCCAGTCAGCGGTCTTAATCACATCCAGATTATGCTCAATAACTACCATGGTGTTACCGTGATCACGCAAACGATGCAGTACTTCAAGTAATTGTTTTATATCTTGAAAGTGTAAGCCAGTAGTAGGTTCATCCAGAATATATAAAGTCTGACCGGTATCCCGTTTAGATAACTCTTTAGCTAATTTTACCCGTTGGGCTTCGCCGCCGGATAGGGTCGTCGCGGCTTGACCAAGGCGTATATAGGACAGGCCAACATCCATCAAGGTTTGTAATTTACGTGAGATAGCCGGGATCACATCAAAGAATTGGCGTGCATCTTCGACGGTCATTTCCAGTACTTCATGAATATTTTTACCTTTGTACTGGATCTCCAACGTTTCGCGATTGTAACGCTGGCTTTTACATACATCACAAGGGACATAAACATCAGGCAAAAAGTGCATTTCTACTTTTATCACCCCATCACCCTGACAGGCTTCGCAGCGTCCGCCTTTGACATTAAAACTGAAACGCCCCGGTTTATAACCCCGTGAACGTGATTCCTGAGTGCCGGAAAATAACTCTCGAATCGGAGTAAAAATACCGGCATAAGTGGCAGGATTGGAGCGTGGTGTACGACCAATCGGACTTTGATCAATATCCACTACTTTATCCAGCTTCTCCAGGCCGCTAATAGACAAATAAGGCGCAGGTTCGCCGGTGGTGGCACCATTGAGATCACGATGAGCGATTTTATAAAAAGTATCATTAATTAATGTTGATTTACCCGAGCCTGATACCCCGGTGACACAGGTCATTAAACCAATTGGTACTTTCAAATCAACATTTTGCAAGTTATTGCCAGTGGCCCCTTTAAGTTCGATCCAGCCTTGCTCGGTAATGGGGGTGCGCTTGGCCGGAACGTCGACTTTTTCTTCACCACTTAAAAACTTACCGGTTAGTGATGCCGGATTATTTTTAATATCATCCAATGTGCCTTGAGCGACTATTTCACCGCCATGTACTCCGGCACCGGGGCCAATATCAACAATATGATCCGCGGCACGAATGGCATCTTCATCATGCTCTACCACAATGACGGTATTACCTAAATCACGCAGATGATTTAGAGTGGTAAGTAAGCGCTCATTATCACGCTGATGCAGACCGATAGAAGGTTCGTCCAGTACATATAAAACACCAACCAAACCTGCCCCAATCTGGCTCGCCAGACGAATACGTTGTGCTTCACCACCGGATAAAGTATCTGCACTGCGGGACAAGGATAAATAATTCAATCCAACGTTAACCAGAAAACTGAGTCGATCATTGATTTCTTTCAGTATTTTTTCAGCTATTTGTCCACGTTTGCCAGAAAGTTCAAGTTGGTTAAAAAAGCTCAGCGCATCGGCAATCGATAGATCCGCAACTTGGGGTAAAGTGGTCTCGGTGACAAATACGTTGCGGGCTTCTTCACGCAAACGGGTACCGCCACAGCTTTTGCAAGGTTGCTGACTGAGGTACTTGGCCAACTCGTCGCGTACCGCGTTGGATTCGGTTTCTTTATACCGACGCTGCATGTTGGGAATAATCCCTTCAAAAGCGTGTTTACGCTCAATGACATCGCCCCGGTCATTGATGTATTTAAATTTGATCGCAGTACCTTGACTGCCAAACAGGACTAATTCCTGAGCTTTTTTGTCCATTTGAGCAAAGGGCTGAGTCAAGTCGAATTGGTAGTGATCCGCCACTGCCTGAAGCATTTGGAAATAATAAAAACTGCGTTTATCCCAGCCGCGAATGGCACCGCCGGAAAGGCTTAACTCATCATTGGTAATAATCCGCTGGGGATCAAAAAATTGACTGGTCCCCAAACCATCACAGCTCTGGCACGCACCCGCGGGATTATTAAACGAGAATAAACGTGGCTCTAATTCAGTCATGCTATAGCCACAATGTGGGCAAGCAAAGTTGGATGAAAATACCATCTCGGTTTTTTCCGGCTCATCCATCCATGCGACTTTGGCCGTACCAGCAGATAAATTTAGCGCTGTTTCAAAGGATTCAGCCAAGCGTAGTTGTAAGTCTTCCCGTACTTTAAAACGATCGACCACCACCTCAATACTGTGTTTTTTGTGTAAATCCAAGGTGGGGGGATCGGAAAGGTCACAAATTTCTCCGTCAATCCGGGCACGGATAAAGCCCTGAGCGGCGAGACTTTCGAGTGTTTTGATATGTTCGCCTTTACGATCCTGCACTATCGGCGCTAGCAGCATTAATTTGCTGTCGGCAGGCAGAGCGAGAACCCGATCAACCATTTGACTGACGGTTTGCGCGTCCAATGGTACCTGATGTTCAGGGCAGCGAGGCTCACCCACACGAGCAAACAATAAACGCAAATAGTCGTATATTTCGGTAATGGTTCCTACCGTTGAACGCGGGTTATGTGAGGTAGATTTTTGCTCGATGGAAATCGCAGGTGACAAGCCTTCGATGTGGTCCACATCGGGCTTTTCCATCATCGACAAAAATTGTCTGGCATAGGTGGATAAGGATTCAACGTAACGGCGCTGACCTTCTGCATACAAAGTGTCAAAGGCCAGTGACGATTTTCCTGAACCTGACAAACCTGTGATAACGATGAGTTTGTCACGAGGGAGGTCGAGGCTGATGTTCTTTAGATTGTGGGTGCGGGCACCGCGAACTTCTATTTTATCCATAACGCCTTGAATTGCCGGAAAGTGAAAACAGCCAGTATCGCATAATCAGCCAGACAAATTCTATTAAACAACGCATCTTGATATAAATGAAGCGCCATATAGCCGCTGTTTTGCGACCAATTGAGTGATGTCATTAGCTAAATATATTTTACGAAAATTTGACGCCTACATGGGAGTAGAATGGTTTTGACCCCAGTTCGAATATGCTAAAATCCCGCATCTTTTCCAATTGTATTTGATAAGCCGTTGAATAAATTAGAAATAAAAGCAGCGATTTCACTTGCCTCCATTTACGTTTTACGGATGCTGGGTTTATTTATGGTGATGCCGGTTATCGCGGTTTTAGGGCAGAATTTTTCCGATTATTCGCCAATGTTAGTGGGATTAGCCATTGGCGGCTATGGTCTTACTCAAGCTATTTTGCAAATTCCCATGGGCATGTTATCTGATCGTATTGGCCGTAAGCCCGTTATTATGGGGGGCTTGGTAATGTTCGTGCTGGGTAGCTGGATTGCCGGTAGTGCCGATTCATTAATGTGGGTAGTGATTGGCCGTATAGTGCAGGGTGCCGGCGCGATTGCCGGTGCAGTAATGGCATTGGCGGGTGATGTTAGCCGTGATAGCCAACGTAGCAAAATGATGGCTGTTATTGGTATTTCTATTGGTTTTTCCTTTTACTTGGCTGTGATTTTAGGGCCAATTATTACCGGGGCATTTGGTTTAAGCGGTATTTTTTACTTAACCGCTATTCTTGGTATGTTGGCGATCCCATTGGTGTATTTTGTCGTGCCAGATGCGATTAATATGGCTCCTAGTCGCGATACACTGCCCATTTTGTCCGATCTCAAATCATTAGTCAGCGATAACCAGCTTATTCGACTCAATGTGAGTGTGTTGCTGCTGCATATGATGATTACGCTGCTCTTTACGCAATTGCCTGGCCTGATTAGTCAAGCCGGTTGGCCACTCGCCAGACATTGGGAACTATATTTACCTATTTTAATTTTGTCGGTGGCTGGATTAGTCATCTTGATGAGTTTGAGTAAACGCCTTCCTCCCGGACGACCACTGCAATTAGCGGTGATGTTATTAGCCCTGTCATTTGCCGGTTTTATTTGGTTAGCGTTGCCCTTGTCGGTATTGATGGGCTTGGGATTACTCTTTTTTATCGGTTTTAATTTTCTCGAAGCGAATTTTCCCGCATTGGTTTCGAGTATTTCCCCGGCAGGTAAAAAAGGCTCAGCGATGGGGATCTATGCCAGCTTTCAGTTTTTTGGTGCGTTTTTAGGCGGCACACTGGCAGGAGTCATTAATCAGGAGCTTAGCGGTCAGTTAGTGTTTGCCCTGGCACTGGCGGTTTGTTTACTGTGGCTGCCATTACTGTCAGGTTTACATGGATCCGGAAGGTCGAAACGTTATACACTAGCGTTGAATTTAGAGCATGGTACAGCCCAACAGATAGCCCAAAAGTTAACGGCGCTCAGTGGTGTACAAGATGTCACTATTATCCTTGAAGAGCAAACGGCTTATCTTAAAGTCGAGGATCAAAAATTTAACTTGCAGCAAGCCAGACAGATAGCTGGTGAGACATAATAATCGGGAGAACACATGGCAAGTCGCGGAATTAACAAAGTCATCTTGGTAGGCAACTTAGGACAAGATCCTGAGGTGCGGTACACCCCTAACGGTAAAGCGGTAGCCAACTTAACCTTAGCAACCTCTGAAAGCTGGAAAGACCAGAGTGGCCAGATTCAGGAAAAAACCGAATGGCATCGCGTGTCCATGTTTGGCAAGTTAGCCGAGATTGCCGGTGAATACCTGAAAAAAGGTAGCCAGGTATATGTGGAAGGTAAACTGCAAACACGTAAATGGCAGGATAAAGACGGACAAGATCGTTATACAACCGAAATCGTTCTGGATCCGTTTAATGGCGTTATGCAAATGTTAGGTGGCGGGACTGGTGGTGGTCGAGGTCAGTCTGAAGGCGGGTACCAGCAAAGTCAGCAGCGTCAACAACCACAACAGAATCAACAGCCACAGTATCAACAATATCCTAATCAAGGTAGCGGACAAGCACCACAAGGTCGCCCACAAAACCAACCTGCTCAGCAAAATACTCCACCGATGGCTGAACCGGACTTTGATTTTGATGATGATATACCCTTCTAATCCGTCAATTTTTTGTTTGTAAAGCAAAATGAAATTAAAGCCCTGTTTTTACAGGGTTTTTTTATACTTAATACGAATCATAACCTGGTGATTTGTTAGGGTAGATAACGGATTCGAACTAACGGCATGGATAAAACTCAATATTTCTTGGCCATCAGAATGATTTCATATTCGATAACCCTACGTTTTGTATAGATATTCTTTCCCTTCAGCGATTTAAATGGTTTATATTAGCGCAAACTATAATTATAAAATTGTGTGTTAGTATTTATTTATGCATATCGGTTGGCGCGGTCTTATTAAACAGTATCTAAATCCTCAGGCGGGTTATTGCTCTGTGGGGATTGAAGTGGCTGAATTAGGCATTCATATAAGCGTCTTTGATCATCGTCAATCCCCTTGTTGCTGGATCAAGCAGCATTTTATCGAATTAGACAACTGGCCAGTTAAATTAAAGCAATGGGTACAGCAATTTGGCTTGCAGAATAGTCCTTGCAAAGTGGTGGTGTCTCACCAGCATTATCAACTGTTTCAAGTTGAACGTCCCTCGGTTGACGAGAGTGAGTTAAGACAGGCATTACGCTGGTCAGTTAAAGACTTGCTCAGCGACAATAGTGAAGTGGTGATTGATTATTTTGAGCATCCTGCTCAAGTTGCCGGTACCAATAAAGTATCAGTTGTAGCAATGCCCAAAGCGCAGGTACTAGAACTGATTAACCACCTTAGTCATGCTAATTTGCAGCTCGATACCATCAGTATTGAAGAAATGGCCATGTGTGAGTTATTTCCTAACCATGACGACGCTAAAATTATTCTTGGTCAACATGTGGGGCAAGAACTGTATTTAAATATTATTTATGCGGGAAAGCTCTATTTTACTCGCCGTCTTAAAGGCTATGCACTGCTATCCAGTTTAACCATGGAAGAACTGCAGCAAGGATTGCTCGAAACACTGGCACTTGAAATTCAGCGTTCTATGGACTATTTCGAGAGCCAGTTACACCAAGCTCCAATTCGTAAAGTCGGTTTAGTACTGGATACGGATTTTCAGCAAGAAATAGCCGAAGTATTGCAGCAGCTTATTTATATACAAGTTGAGCCTGCTACACCAGATATTAACTGTGCCCCCGGTTTAAATACTAAGCATGCCTATTTTACTAGTCTTGGGGCTGGTTTGATGCGGGCTGAATCATCGCTGAAGGTGGCCGATGAAGAGTAGAGTTAATTTGTTCGTTGATGAACTTAGACCCAAAGTAGCGTTATTTACGTTAAATTTTGTGTCTTTTGTTTGGACTGCTGCCTTGTTGTTAATGCTGTTCATCTGGTTTTGGGTGGGACAAAACGCCACCTCGGTTAAAGATCAATTAGCTGAAAAAAATGCGCAAAATGCCATGTTGCAGACGCGTTTAACGGATTTGAGTCAGCAATTATCCAAACGCAAAGAGGATCCGCAGCTACTGGCGAAAATTAGTGAATTGAAACAAGACATTCACGATAAACAATACGTGGTGCAGGCGATTAATCAACTGGATGGGTTGGAGAGCCAAAACTTCCCGGCCATCATGACTGATTTAGCGTCGATACATCAGCCCAACTTATGGTTAACTCAGATTAAGGTTGAAAATAATAAAGTTTATCTGCAAGGCCGGGTGACCGATCCGAGTGTTATTCCAATATGGTTAAGAAAATTAGGTCAATCGACGTTTTTTGCCGGACAAGACTTTGGTCAGGCGCAAATTCAACGACAACAGGATGAGCAGTTACATTTTGTGATAGCAACTGACCTGACTCAACAGCAAGATGAGGAGCAAAAGCGTGGCAAAAAGTAACGTGACAAAGCCTCAAATGTCGTTGAGTCATAAATTTTACGCGCTCAGTATTCGTGAAAAATCACTGATATTGGCTGCAGGTTTGATCTTTATTCTTTTCTCTGGGTATTGGTGGGTTATCGAGCCACAGCTGATAGATATAAACAACGCTGAGCAACAGAATAAAAAGGCGCAACTGCAAACCGAAAATTTGAATGTCCAAATCCAGGAATTACAGCAAGTGTTACAGGTTGATCCTGACGAGGTACTCAAACAACAAATTGCGTCGTTAATAAAACGTCAGGTCAGTTTAGGTGTTCAATTAACAGAACAAACCATTAATCTGGTGTCAGCCAAACAAATGCCGCAACTGTTATCGAATGTATTAAATAATAGTCAGGACATTAAATTAGTGAGTATGACTTCGATACCTGCAACAATGCTAACGCAGCAGGGTGAGCACAAGAATGCTAATACTCAAATTTATCAGCACGGGGTGAAACTGATTCTGGAAGGCAAGTATTTCAGTATTCAGCAATATTTACAGCGTCTGTCGAACTCCCCATGGAAGTTTTATTGGCGAAAATTTGATTACCGGGTAAAAGATTATCCTGTTGGTACAGTGGAACTTGAATTGTATACACTAAGTACCAACCAAGCCTTTATAGGTATTTAAATGATAAAGTTTTTTGTGTATGTGCTGATGTTATTTAGCGTAACAGTGATGGCACAACAAACAGAATTACGTGATCCTACTATGCCACAAAATCGGGTAACAATGGGGGGCGAGTCAGCGATTGATTTAATCAATGGTGATTTTCCAAACATCAGAGTGTCAGCTATTTTTGCGTCTGCACAGACTCGCTACGCCATTGTTAATGGCAAAACACTTAGTATTGGTGACGGTTGGGATAATATAAAAGTAATCGCGATTAATAGTGATTCGGTCACCCTGTCACGAGGTGATGTTGTAAAGACATTTGCTATGCAATCGATCAACATAAAACAAGATATTGCCAATGAATTTTAAAACTCTTTTCGGTTTCAGTTTTGTACTGCTTTTAGCTGGCTGCCAAAGTCAAAAAGTGACACCTGTGCAAAGCGCCATGCAACAAGCTATAGAGCAGCAGCCTCAGCCAGCGAGCCGGCCAGCACTCAAAGAATTACCTAGTGATGTGCGTAATGCTCTTAAACCTGAACAGTCCGCTAGTGACAATCAGCTCTATGGTGAGCCGCGTTATGACATTAAAGCCGATCATGTTGATGCCCAACGTTTTTTTGCGGGGGTCATTAAAGGCACATTATATAGTGTGGCTATTCATCCGGAGGTGAAAGGCACTATTTCGCTGGATCTTAAGCAGGTGACCTTGACGGAACTGTTTGACATTACTAGTGAAATTTATGGTTATGATATTCAAAAAATTGGCAATGTGTATCGTATTTATCCAGCGGGAATGCGCACCGAAACCTTTGCGGTTAATTATTTGTTGATGCAACGTAATGGTATGACCCGTTCGACAGTGAATTCTGGTGGTGTCACTCAAAACGAGAATGGCCAGAATAATAATTTTAGCTCGCAAAGTAATGCTACCCGTAGTGCATTGGGCGATACCGGTTCTAATGCCAGTCAACGCAATAGCTATGGTGGCAATAATCAGACCAGCAACGGCACCAATATTACCACTAATACCGATACTGACTTTTGGGGGCAACTGAAAGATTCATTGCAAACCCTGATTGGCAAAGAGCAAGGGCGCCAAGTTATCGTTTCTCCCCAGGCCGGATTAGTCACTGTACGTGCCATGCCGGATGAAATCCGTACCGTCAAAGAGTATCTGCACACCTCAGAACAACATATCCAGCGTCAGGTGGTACTGGAAGCTCGTATTATTGAAGTGGTGCTTAATGACGATTATCAACAAGGCATCAATTGGCAACAAGTGGCAACGTTGGGCTCACAGGCTGCATCTGCTAATAACAATGTGACTACAATTGATAATACTGAGTTGCCATTTAATTTAACCGGTCAAATTGCGGGAAATGCCATTAGTACTGCGATTGGCGGGATCACCAGTATTTCTATTTTGAATAAGGACTTTACCGGTATTTTGTCTTTATTGTCGACTCAGGGAAATGTGCAAGTACTATCCAGTCCACGAGTGACGGCAACCAATAATCAAAAAGCGGTAATTAAAGTGGGCAATGATGAATATTTTGTCACTGATGTTTCCAGTCAGTTAACTTCTACCGCGACGAGTACCTCCAGTACCCCTAATATTGAATTAACTCCGTTTTTCTCCGGAATTGCATTGGATGTAACGCCGCAAATTGATAAAGACGGAGGGGTAATGCTGCATGTACATCCTTCCGTCATTGATACCAAAGAGCAGGAAAAAGTGCTGACCTTAAACAAAGAGCAAATTGTTCTGCCATTGGCGCAAAGTAATATTCGTGAGTCTGATACGGTTATTCGGGCGAATTCTGGTGAAATTGTGGTAATAGGCGGGCTGATGCAATCGGTCATTAGCAAAACTGAATCTAAAACGCCGTTGTTAGGGGACATACCTATATTAGGTAATTTATTTAAGAGTAAGCAAAATAGCGAAGTGAAAAAAGAACTGGTTATTCTGCTTAAACCGACGGTGGTTGGTGCCGATACCTGGAGGCAACAATTACAGCAATCCCAGCAACATATTACCGATTGGACGAGTAGCCACTAGTTTATGTATTTGTATCACTTTGGTATCAAAGAGCTGCCTTTTACGCTAACGCCCAATACGAGCTACTTTTATGGGTTGCCTAGTCATCGGCAAGCCTTAGAGGTTTTGCTGACCGCGTTGCGCTCTGGCGAGGGGTTTATCAAAGTGACTGGTGAAGTCGGGACAGGTAAAACCTTATTATGCCGGAAATTGCTCAACGAATTGCCGGAGCATTTCGTCACGGCTTATTTGCCTAACCCTTATTTATCTCCGGTTGAGTTGCGTCGTGCAGTGGCCTCCGAACTGGGGGTGGTGCTTAGCCAAGACGCCGATCAGCAAGAATTTACCCAAAAAATCCAGCAACGCATTATTGATATTAATCAGCACAATAAAGGCGTTATTTTAATTATTGATGAAGCTCAGGCTTTGCCCATCGAAAGTCTGGAAGCATTGCGGCTATTTACCAATCTGGAAACCGAATCGCGCAAATTATTGCAAGTGGTGTTATTTGGTCAGCCGGAGCTGGATCACAAACTGGCTCAGCCTGAACTCCGTCAATTGAAACAGCGTATTACTTTTACCTATCAACTGGACAGTATGAATGAAGATCAGCTGTTTCATTATGTAAAACATCGTATGACGGTGGCCGGTTATCGAGGCGGTGAAGCGTTCAATCGCCGCTGTTGCCGGATGCTGTTTAAAGCCAGTGGTGGAACCCCGCGAATTGTCAACGTGTTATGTCACAAAGCGCTGATGTTGGCGTATGGCGAAGGGGTTATTAATATCAGTAAAAAACACATTAAATTGGCCATAAAAGATACCGATTCGGCATCTCCATTGAAAGCCAGTCGCTTATGGTATGTGGGCATGTTGGGATTGCTGATACTGGCGGCGGGTGGCTGGTTTGCCTATCAGCAGGGGATGCTCCTGTGAGTGTGATTAATAAAATGCTGCAAGATCTGGATTACAGACAGAATCAGGGGAGTACCAATGCGGTATACACCCCACCGGCAAAACGTAATGTATTGCTGTGGTTAGCCATCAGTTTGTTACTTATGGTTTTAATTGCTTATGCTGTAATAACTTGGCTAAACCATTCGTCATCAGCCAAGCCAGTGGCACAAAAAACGGTGCAAGCCACTCCCGTTATTGATTCCCCCGAACTGCCAGTAAAAAGTGCAGAGCCGGTTGTGCGTAATTCAAATCCGCGAACCGGGCAGAGTCTGCCAGTCAGTCAGCCGAGTGTTGGCATTGATGATAGTGTCGTTATGGATGATTCATCTGAAGCATCAGTGGCAAGTTCAGATAGTGAGTCTGCAACACAACGGCAAAGTCGTCGCATTGAACAAGATGACATACCACAAGACGACATAGTCCAACCCGCAGTGGAAAAATCCACTCCTGCTGCCTCGTTAACCATTAAACCGGTGGTGTTAACTAAACAACAACGCATTGAACAATTGCAAAGTCGTATTCAGGCAGCATTGGCTGAACCGGACAATAACCGAGCGATTGAATTGTTAAAACAGTTGATTAGTGTTGATCCTGAGCACAGTAAAGCCCGGCAAAAGCTGGCTAATTTATTCAATCAACAGGGTAAAATCATTGATGCCCAGCAGGTATTGGAAGGCGGTTTGGCACTGGACAATCAAGATGTGGCCTTACGCATGATGTTGGCTCGTCTGGAAGTTCAGCAAGGACGCCCCGAACAAGCGTTACTGATCCTAAATGAATATCAGCCCAGCGCTGTCCAACATTCTGATTTTTACGCATTGCTTGCCAATATTGCCGATCAACAGGGCGATCAATTACAAGTGTTAAAAGCCTATTCTATTTTATCCCGAGCCGAGCCGCACAATGGCAAATGGTGGTTGGGATTGGCCGTCGCGGCTGATCGGCTCGCCCAGTATGAACTGGCGATTGATGCTTACCAGCATGTACTGAATTCGGCGCAATTACAGCCTTCGGTGCAGGATTTTGCTCAGCAACGTATTACTTTGTTGAGGCGCTAATATGCAACCTAAATTAAAAATGCGGCTAGGCGATTTATTGGTGCACGAAGGTGTCATCGATGAGGAACAATTACAGCAGGCATTAAATAACCAGAAAACTACCGGTCGCAAGTTGGGTAAAGCGCTGATGGAGTTGGGTCTGGTTAGCGAGCAGCGTTTGCATAGCTTTTTAGCCCAACAGCTTAAAGTACCGTTATTAGATATTGCTTCGCTGCGCCTTGATCCGGTAACGGTAAAACTTATTCCTGAAGTACAGGCGCGTCGTTATCGTGCGTTGGCCATCGAAGAACATCCTGATCATATATTAATAGGCATGAGTGATCCGGCTGATCTGGCGGCGTTGGATGCATTAGGTAATTTATTACCCAAACCAATTAAAGTAGCGGTTGTGATGGAGTCACAACTGTTATCGGCCTATGAGAATTTATATCGACGAACTGAAGAAATCGCTTCTTTCGCTCAGGAACTGGCCAGTGAATATCAGGGTGATCAAGAATTTGATTTTATGTCCGGTGTCAGCAGCGAAGAAGACACTGCGGTGGCGCGTTTGCTGCAATCTATTTTTGAAGAAGCGGTTCAAATGCAGGCGTCGGATATTCATATTGAGCCAGATGAAGGGATGTTGCGTATTCGTCAGCGCATTGACGGTGTGTTACAGGAAAACATCATCAAAGAACACAACATTGCTGCGGCGTTGGTTTTAAGGTTAAAGCTGATGTCGCGTCTGGATATTTCTGAGCGCCGTTTACCACAAGATGGTCGTACTAATATCAGTGTTAAAGGTCACCGCATCGACGTACGGGTGTCGACTATGCCGGTGCAACACGGCGAGTCCGTCGTGATGCGCTTACTTGACCAGTCGGCAGGTTTAATAAGCTTGCAACAGGCGGGGATGCCGGCTGACATGATCAAGCGTTTTACCTTGTTGCTTGGTCGCCCTCACGGCATGATTTTAGTGACTGGGCCTACCGGTTCAGGCAAAACCACCACACTTTATTCGGCTCTAGCCCAGCTTAATCAGCCGGGGGTAAAAATTATTACTGTAGAAGATCCGGTTGAATATCGGTTACCGCGGATTAATCAGGTGCAAGTCAATGGCCAGATTGGTCTGGATTTTTCTCAGGTTTTACGCACCACTTTACGTCAGGATCCCGACATTATTATGGTGGGGGAAATGCGTGATAACGAGACTGTCGAAATAGGTTTGCGTGGCGCATTAACCGGTCATTTAGTGTTATCTACATTACATACCAACGATGCCATTAGCAGTGCTATTCGCCTATTGGATATGGGCGCACCGGGGTATCTGGTGGCCAGTTCATTAAGAGCCATCGTGGCCCAGCGCTTGATTCGTAAAATTTGTACTGAGTGTAAAACCGATTATCAGCCTTCGGCCGATGAAAAATTCTGGTTAGCCAATATTGATAAACAGGCCGCAACCATTGCGTTTAAAAAAGGCATGGGCTGTCAAAAATGTTTGCATACGGGTTATAAAGGTCGCGTAGGCGTATTCGAGTTGTTAGAAATGACCGAATCGATGATGGATGCGCTAAAAAATTCAGATACGGTGATGTTTGCTCATGCAGCAAAAGTCAGCCCGGGGTATGCCTCTTTAGCTAAAGCCGCATTAAATTATGCTCGCGAAGGGCAAACCACTGTGGATGAGATTTTACGCCTGGTTGAGATGGTGGCCGATGAACACGCGAATGAGGATAGCCATTTGCCGGCCAGTCCATCGGATCTGGAACTGGAATAAGCCATGGCTATATTTATCTACACTGGCAGAGATCAGAATGGCGGATTAAATCAGGGGGAAGTCGAGGCCATTGATCAGTCTGCGGCTGCCGATATTTTAATTCGTCGTCAGGTTATTCCAATCAATATCAATTTAAAATCAGAGCATGGCAGTGCCAAGAGTCGAGATATTCAGTGGTCGCTGTGGGATCGCCGGGTAAGTCTGGACGAACTGGCTATTTTTTCTCGGCAAATGTATTCCTTAACCAAGTCGGGTATTCCTATTTTACGCGCCATTGGCGGGTTAGCCGAAACGACCACCTCTAAAAGACTGCAAGTTACCTTAAGGGGGATTAGCGAGCAATTAGAAAGAGGCCGCACATTATCCAGTGCGATGCACGGTTATCCCAAAGTGTTTAGCCAGTTATTTGTCAGTGTTATCCATGTGGGAGAAAACACCGGTAAGTTAGATGAAGTGTTTTTACAACTATCTAAATATTTGGAAAGTGAGCAGGAAACCCGTAAGCAAATTAAAGCCGCTACCCGTTATCCCAGTTTTGTCATTATTGCTGTGTTGGTCGCGATTGTGATATTGAATATTTTTGTGATCCCCATTTTTGCGCAAATGTTTAAAAAATTGGGCGCTGATCTACCCTTAATGACACAAGTATTAATTGCCAGCTCGACCTTTTTTGTGCAGAAATGGCCATACTTATTGGCGGGAGTGCTCATTGCTGTCTTCGGGACTCGTCATTATCTCAAAACCGAGCAAGGTGCTTATCGCTGGGATAAGTTAAAAGTCAGCATGCCGTTGATAGGTAATATCATCGAGCGTTCATTATTGGCGCGCTTTTCTCGCAGTTTCGCGATGATGTTACGTTCCGGCGTGCCATTGACTACTGCGCTGAATCTGGTGGCCGATGCCGTGGATAACCGTTTTATGGCCAAACAGATTATTGGTATGCGCCGCGATATAGAAAAAGGCGATAGCCTATTAAGAGCTTCACATAGCAGCGGTTTATTTACACCTTTAGTATTGCAAATGTTTGGTGTGGGTGAAGAAACTGGCCAAGTGGATGAAATGCTGACCGATGTGGCGGATTATTACGAACGAGAAGTGGATTACGATATTAAAAACCTGACTGCCCGAATTGAGCCCATCTTAATTGTGATTGTGGCTATTATGGTGCTGATTCTGGCGCTGGGGATTTTCACCCCCATGTGGGATATGGCCAATGCGTATAAGGGCAAGTGATGAACAAAAATGAAGCTGCGGATGAAAATCTACGCTCGTTATTTTCCAATATCGTGGTGGTGCTTTTAGTGCTTATCGTTATGGGGAGCTTGGTCAGTTATTTTTATCGTAGTGAACCGGATCTAAAAAAATTGGCGATGGGCAAACTGGCGGACAGTTTTGCTAAAAGTGTCGTCAATGCTCACTGGCAATGGCAGGCCGAAGGCAATCCACCACGCGTATTATTGGTGCAATATAACGCCGAAGGTAAAGAGGTGAATCGATCTCCGATACCCATGAGTCATTTAGGTTGGCCGAAGGCCACACCTAATCGACAAGGCTGCGAACAATTATGGCGAGCGGTTTTGGATGTGCCCATGACGGTGAATAACTTTCATGTGATCGCAGATTATTTTGATGGGGTGCAAAATGATGATGATGCATTGCAGTCCATGTGTCGTTATCGCTTACCTACCGGACCTTATTTTGACTATCAAATTTATACCGGTAAAGTACTAAAAACTAATGTATAACAATATGTTAGATAATCAACTAAGAACAAAAGTGGGAGCAAAGACAATGCAATCTAAACAGACTGGTTTTACGCTAATCGAGATGGTGATTGTTGTTGTATTGGTAGGGATTTTAGCCGCTACCGCCTTACCTTTGATGCTGGATGTCACCGAACAGGCCGAAGATGCGACCGTGGAAGGCGTGATGGGCGGATTTGCCACCGGAGTAGGATTGGTTCGCGCCCAATGGGAAATCGATGGTCGACCAAAAGAAAATCAGTCCAGTAACGTGACCAATGTTGTTGTGGATGGAATTGAAATTGGCGTGGATAAAAATACCGGTTATCCAACCGGCTTAACGACCAATAATACTGAAGATACCAGTATTGATAATAATGACTGCCAGGCGATTTTTAGCCTGATTATGCAAAGCGCTCCCACTATTAGCACGAATTGGAACGCTAAACCTTTTGACAACATTCGCTACTTTACCAAAGTGATTGCCGGTGGTGCCGCAGGAGGCAATGACCTGTGTTATTACTACCTAACCCGCACCATTAAAAATCTGCAAGTTGAGCCGAGCGATAATAGTGTTGGTAATGGATTTTATTATGATCCGCGAATCGGTCAGGTGTTCTTTTTCAGTAACAACGAATAAAACGGTGTAAGCAGGATGTTTACACTATAAATTTGAAGGATAATTTTTAGATAACTGAGGTATGTAACAATGCAACAACGTGGATTTACATTAATAGAATTGATTATAGTGATCGTGATTTTGGGTATTTTGGCGGTCACTGCAGCGCCGAAATTTATTGATCTTCAAGAAGACGCCCGTGGCGCCACCATCGAAGGAGTAAGAGCATCGTTGAATACTATTAATTCAGTAGTGCATGCCAAAGCATTAGTTAAGGGTATTACCAACGCTGATGAACAGGATATGGCAGTGACTTATGATGGGGGTTCACTTGCCGCTGCCGATATTGATTTTCTGTATTTAGGTGCCGATGCTACTACGGATTGGGTCGCGCTGTTGGATATAAATAGTGCTGATTTTACGATTGCTCAGGATGATGACGCATCAGGTTTGGAAGGGGCGGTAGGTACGATGACGGCGAATCCAGTGGTGTTTGTTTACCCTACTACATTAGCTTCTCCGACTGCTGGTACGGATCCTGGCACTTGTTACGCATATTATATTGAAGCCACCAGCAGCACTCCTCCGGTGATTGGATCGGTTACTACCGGTTGTTAATTATCGGTGGGATCATGACTAGGTAATTGGTTTGAAAGCTCGTGTTTTTGCGTTACCGACCGGTTATGGCTTTACCCTAATTGAGCTGATTGTGGTGGTCATAATTTTAGGCATCTTATCGGTGGTAGCGGTCAGTCGCTTTCAGGATGGCCGTGGCATTAACGAATATGTTGTGCAAAAACAACTGGTGTCGGCGTTGCAACAAGTTCAGCAACAAGCAATGCAAGATACCAGTCACTTTGCCGATAGTGGCGCGCCGTATAGTTTAAACCTGCAACAGCAGGTTGGTTCTGAACTGACCCTCAGTGTGACCGATGGCCTTAATGTCATCGGTTTCAATGGTTTAGGTCAGCCGGTCAATGTGATTAATCAGCGTATCTGCCCTACCAGATGCCAAATATCTTTAAGCGATAGCGTGACCGCGAAAGTCTGTATTGAAACTGAAGGCTATGTTCATGCCTGCCAATAGGCCCTTTCATCAGCAGGGCTTTAATCTGATTGAACTTGTCATTGGCATCATCCTGTTTAGCCTGGCGTTAGTGCTGGTGATGAGTACTATTTTGCCCCAGTCCAGTCGTAGCGTTGAGCCAATTTATCAGGTGAAAGCCACAGAGTTAGCTCAGTCTTTGCTAAATGAAATTATCGCCAAATCCTTTGACCAACAGTCAGACCGGACGGGGGGGTATTTGCATTGCGAAACGAGTACATGTACCCCAGTCGCTCAACTCGGGCCGGATTTAATTAGTGCTGGAGTGTATGAGACCCGCGAGCAATTTAATGATGTAGATGACTACAATGATTTGGTGGTGATCGCAGACTCGCAAGGACAGAGTTTGGCGGATCGTTATCGTGGATTTAGCCTGCGAGTGAAGGTGTTTTACGATAGAAACCGAGATGGTATCGACGATAACGTGGTGCGCAATAATAAGTTGATTCGGGTTACCGTTACCACACCTAATAACGACGATATTAGTTTTACTACTTTTCGGTCTAATTACTGATGAAGCGCGTACGTGGTTTTACCTTAATTGAACTGATTATGGTCATGGTTATTTTGGCGATAGTCGCTACAGGGGTGACCAGTTTTTTGCGTTTTGGTACACAAATTTTTAATGATGTTACCAGCCGGGATTCGTTGTTATCTTCCAGTCGTTTTGTGGTGGAACGTTTAAACCGGGAATTACGTGCTGCCGTTCCGAATAGCGTAAGGGTGATAGATAACGCTAGTTCTGTGCAATGCATCGAGTTTGTGCAGACTAATAGCAGCACCTATTATGATGAATTACCAGTATTTCCCGATGCCAGTACCAGTATTAGGGCAATCTACCCGGCCGACTACATTCCGGACACACCAGTATATGCCTTGGTTTATCCTGTATCTGTTGCTGACGTTTATGACAGCAACCAACAAAAAAGAGCGTTAATTAGCGCCATACCACCAAGTGATCCGCAGCCGGCGTTAACGACCATTACCTTGGCGAGTAGTTTCAGTTTTGCCGGACATTCACCCGCTCGGCGCTTGTATATTATTAATCAACCTGTGAGTTACTGTTTACGCTCAGGACAATTATGGCGTTATCAGGACTACGGGTATTTAACTAATCAATCTTTGTTAATATCAGATCTGGGCAGTGGAGTCCTGATGGCGGATAATTTGCAAAATGATATCGGTATACCCGCGGAGCAGCCTTTTAGCGTGGCCAATGCCAGTTTAGCGCGTAACGGTTATGTGCGTGTGCTGCTTCAGCTTGGTAAAGATGACGAAAGGGTGGAGTTGAGTAATGAAATCCATATTGTTAATGCCCCTTAAACAACGCGGCAGTATGCTGGTGATGAGTGTGTTTATCATTATTGTAATGAGCGTTATGGGTTTGGCGATGTCATCAATGTTAAGTAACTCTGCTGAGGCTGTGGTGGCTGAAGTGTATGGTTTGCGCGCCAAAATGGCCGCTCACAGCGGCTTGGAAGATCAATTATTAAAGGTCTTCCCCCATACTGGTCCGGCTGATATCACGCAATGCGATGTTACTTCCAAAACCTTTAGCAATATCCCCGGTTTGGAAAATTGTGGCTACAGCCGCAGTTGCGGGGTGAAAAGTTATACTATGAGTAGTGGTAATCGATTGTTGTTTACCTTTTCCAGCACCGGTACTTGCGAGGTGGGTGAGGTTAAGACAAGCCGTACTATTAAACTTGAAGTGATAGACTAAAGCATGGGTTATTTTTTTCGCATAACATTAATATTGTTGCTGTGCAGCATTGTTACCCCCTTAAGTTGGGCAGCCAAATATACCCTTCCTTCAGGTGCGTCCAAGTTACCCGGAGGTTATTGCAGTGTTAGTGGTAGTGATGTTAATTGCAGCGGTAATCTGATTTTTGGCAATAAAGACAGTATTGTGTTGAAACAGCCGATCCGATTGAATATTAGCGGTGATTTTACTTTCGGTAATGGTTTTGAAGTTAATGCCGGTGGGCAAGCATCGGATATGAACATTGTTGTCGCCGGAAATTTAAACCCGGGGAACAACGCTATTATCAATGCTAACTTAACGGTTTCAGGTTCGGTAAACTCGGTCAACAATGATAATAATGCCACGATGACCGGCAATATTGTGGTTTCGGGCAATCTTAACTTAGGCAATAACAGTACCGTTATCGGTAATATTACTGCTTCGACAATAAATATTGATGGCAACGCTAATATTACTGGTAACTTGACCGCACAAAATATTAACGTCGGTAATAATGTTACGGTAACCGGCAATATTAAAACGAACAATATCAATATCAACGGCAATAATACGGTCATTGATGGCAATATTAATGCCACTGGTAGTGTCAATAATAATGGCACCGTCACCGGTTATGTGAATGCCAATCAGGTAAATGATAATGGCAACGGTATAGATGATGATAAACAGTGTGATCTGGATGGGCCTGATGGGCCTAACTCCGGTCCATGCACACCTTCAATCGCGGTTGATCACTATCAATTAAGTTTTGCTGGTACGGGATATACATGTGGCCAATCTTCCGTGCAAATATCAGCGTGCGCCAATAACAGTTGTAGTAGTTTGGTTAATCAACAGACATCGTTAACGCTCACGCACAGCAGTGGCACGCTATCGAATAGTAATTTGAGCTTTACCGGAAGTACCTCGGTAAATCTGTCAAAGAGCACCTCTGGTCAAGTGTTATTAGGTATTAATAATGCGAACCCAAGCCCCTCGTCAGCCTTAACATGTATTGTTAATGGCAGTCAAAATACTTGCCAAGTTGAGTTTGTTGAAGGTGGGTTGAGCGTATCGTGGGGTACGACTAATACTGTCACTAATATTCCTAACCAGGCCTCCCAACAGTTAATGGCAACAGACATTGTCGTCAGTAATAATGCTGATGCGAGTTGTGCGGCTAATTTGTCCGGTAAAACGTTACAAGTGGCGATAGGCTGCAGCCAGCCCGCCAGTTGTAACAGTAATATGCTTCAACTCGGTGGGAGTACAATCAATAATCCACAGAGTTTTATCAATAGCGGACTGACGTTTAATACTAATGGTCAGGCAGTGATCCCTGCCAATACACTGCGCTATGATGATGCAGGTAAAATTAAATTACTCGTTAAAGATAGTGCTGATCTTGCGTCAGGCAGCAGTAATGAGTTTGTGGTAGTGCCAACCTTAAAAGTGGTGGCCGATATTCAAGCGGTCAATGTTGCCGGGATTAATTTTGGTTTATCGATGCTGGCAATCGGAGCACAAGGGGTTATAACGCCAAATTATCAGCCCTCACAATTAAAAGCCTTAGTGCATAAAATAACGCCTGATGCGGGTCGCCAAGGGCAGTTGGTTTTTTCTAATACACAAGTGACCGGCGAGTCTTTCGTTGCTTCGGTGAATAACGGTGAAACAACCTATAGTCTGGTGACGAATAGCTTGTTTAATATGAACTTAGGCCAATCAGTTGACTTGCAGGCTTATTACAGCGAAGCGGGCAGTATTGATTTGCAAATGATTGATGATAATTATTTCGGTCAAACCGTCGCGGCCAATAATGTTGCCTCCATAGGCCGCTTTACTCCGGCTTATTTGGGAGTCAGTTCAAACAGCCCAAAATTAATCAATACTTGTACTAGTGACGCGAACCAATTTAGTTATACCGGGCAACGGGTTGAACTGGATGACCATCCCATGCTGACTATCGTCGCTAAAAATGCATTAGGGGAAAATATCCAAAATTATATTGATGGGGTACAAAAGCTGACACCGGATAATGTCGAGGCTGGCGACATTGTTTTTGCCGATACCTCTACTTTTAGTGAAATGCCGGAGGTTGATCCTAGTGTGGTAAACAGCCAGCAAAGCAGTGTGGGCGACCTTGACGTATTTATCAAACCGGTTGACGATACCACTATGGCACCTATTGGTATCACTTATCCCAAACTTGCCATGCCAAGTATTCCCTTTGAAGGTCGAATACAAATTGATTTTAGTGCAGCTTATCTCACGGACAGTGACGGTGTGTGTTATGAAACCGATTATGCTCCCGATAAAGTTGCCGATTGCCAAATATTTAGTATTAAAAATATTGATGGGGCTAATATGCGCTATGGTCGACTAGTGATGGAAAACGCGTACGGTCCAGAAACCGAGCCTTTAAGCTTATCAATGATGACTCAGTATTATAACGACAGTGCCAAGTGGGCAATCAATACGGATGACAGTTGTACTGTATTTGATGCCGCTGATACGCAGTTGGATGAGGTGCATTCGCAATATGAACCGACCGATATTCCGACAAGAAGTGGTTCAGGGACATTTTCTGCTGGTAAATCAACAAGCTTGTCCGATAGTATAACCATTGCGTCACCCGGAGAGGGGAATCAGCTGGAATTTCCCTTATTACTGGAGCAGCCCGATTATTTGTTTTTTGACTGGGACGGAGATGGTACTATTCAACCGCCATCTGCGATTATCACCTTTGGACAATATCGGGGTAATGACCGGATCATTAATTGGCGCGAAGTATTTAATTAAGTTGTTAGTCATAATAGTTATGAGCGATACTTGCGCTTTTCTCGACAACTCAATAGCATAGGCGGTATTGTTGTACCCGGGTCAGCGTCCATGGGCAGCAAACCATAAAAACAATAAAGTAGTTTGCTTTAGCGCAAAAGTTGGAATGGAATAATGAATCGATTAGTACACTTGGCCGTGGCCGTAACACTTTTAACCTGCTCGGGATTTGCTGTATCTGCTAATTTAAGCGTAGCGGAAATTGAACAGCAAATAGAGCAAAAGCAATCTGAATTTGATAACTATAACAAGAATTTAGATGTTGAAATCAATGCCTCTCGCGCACTGGAACAAGAGTTAGGTAAGCTACGTAATCGTAGTGCAGCTCTTGAACAGGACAGACTGCGGGCATTGAATGAAATGAATCAGGCCTATGAAAAACTAGTCGAAGATCCTTCCTTAAATATTGATTCTGCCAGACAAGCCTATTCTGCCGCTGTTAAAGCGCATAAAGATAACAAAGACGCCATCACCAAAAAATATAATGATTGGCAAACTCAATTAAATAAGGTTGAACATATTCGTTTGGCCAAGCACAGTTTGTTGAACAAACTGGAAGGCTTAAAAGAGCAATACAATACTGCCCGTGTCGATCGTTTATATCGTGAGTTTGGGCGTCAGGATACCGTATTAGTCAGTCATCAATTAACTTGTGACCGCGAAGAAACTATCGCTAAATGTATGGAGCGCGGTAAAAATATGGCCAAGCAGAAAGCGTCTAAACGCTTTTTGGATGAAGTCTATGAAGGCTTGACGGAATCAGTTGAAGCTAAACAACATCGTCCATATTCCGATGGCTATGTACAGATTATTCGTAGTGAAGTAACCAATAACAGCTTCAGTGGCTTGGGTGATTTCTCGGTTAGCATGGCAGTCGAAATCAAGGGTACGCTAAAACGTAACGAAGGTTGTGCCTTGCTAGGACTGGATCGCCGTTATTGCGTTAGCCAAAAAGGGCAAGAGCCTACCAGCGAAGTGGTTGAGCAACAGATTACCCAGGTATCCGGTGTGAACACGGATGAATCTGTTATGTATGAACTGACATTGCGCTCCAATGTGTATGATGATGAAGTCTTTATTGATGGTGTGAGCTACGGTTCTACTAAATTACAAATCATGTTGCCAGCTGGCCCACATGAAGTGGAAGTGGTTAAACGTGGTTATCAGTCGCATGTACAAACCTTGGACATGACGCAAAGTACTACTTTAAAAGTTGAGTTAGAACGAACTCAATATGCTTTCAACAAAGGCGAAAAAATTCAGGACATGTTAGCCGGTGATATTGCCGGGCCTAATCTGGTTGTGGTCTCTGCCGGTTCATTTCGGATGGGAGACTTAAGCGGAGTTGGGCTTGCAAATGAGCGACCTGTCGTGACCAAAGAGATTATTGAATCCTACGGAATCAGTGAAACCGAAATCACCGTTGCCGATTTCAAAAAGTTTGTAGAGCAAACCAGCTATGTAACTGACGCTGAAAAAGATCGTGGATGTGCTTATTACGAAGGTGGTGAGCCTATCTGGCGTGAGCAGCTGAATTGGCGTACTCCCGGGTTTACTCAAAATGATACCCACCCTGCTGTCTGTTTAAGCATGCAAGATGCACAGGCGTACGTGAATTGGTTAACTGAAAAAAGTGGTAACACCTATCGTTTACCTACTGAAGTTGAGTGGGAATATGCCGCTCGTGCAGGTAAAGAAAGTGATTTTTGGTGGGGTGACAGCATTGGCATTGATAATGCGAATTGTGGCTGGTGTGGAAGCCAATGGTCAAATGTAAGTAGTGCTCCTGTCGCTTCATTCAAGCGTAATGGATTTGGATTATATGATACTGCCGGTAACGTTTGGGAGTGGACAACCAGTACTAACTCTCAAAGTGGTGCTGTAGTGCGCGGTGGTGCCTGGGATTTTGCACCCAGATTGGCGCGGGTATCAACCCGAATGGAAATGGATCCGGCTTTCCGTTCCAACTATATTGGTTTCCGAGTATTGAGAGAACAGCAAAAGTAGTTGACTCTGATACTCCTTCTCCCGGCATGCCGGGATCGGTAGTTAAAATGATTGTCTGAAGAGCGCGTAAATATAAACTTTAATATACTGTTTAAATACGCGTTTTTCGTCTATGTTTATCCTGTCTATTGCCCTGTTCTAGGGGCGTTGGTACAGTTGACGTTGTAATGAAATATCACTAACAGGACAGATTGTTTCCATGTTCAAAAAGCTTCGCGGTATGTTTTCCAATGATTTATCTATCGATTTGGGAACGGCTAATACGCTGATCTACGTTAAAGATCAGGGAATTGTATTGAATGAGCCATCAGTTGTGGCTATTCGTCAAGAACGGGCCGGTGGCCCTAAAAGTGTTGCTGCAGTTGGTCATGAGGCCAAACAAATGTTGGGACGAACCCCCGGCAACATTAAAGCGATTCGTCCCATGAAAGACGGTGTTATCGCTGACTTCCATGTGACAGAGAAAATGTTACAGCACTTTATCAAGCAAGTGCATGATAATAATTTTTTGCGTCCCAGTCCTCGTGTATTGGTGTGTGTCCCTTGTGGTTCAACGCAAGTGGAGCGTCGTGCCATTCGGGAATCTGCATTAGGTGCGGGAGCGCGCGAAGTTTATCTAATTGATGAACCCATGGCTGCGGCTATCGGCTCCGGTTTACCGGTCTCCGAAGCAACAGGCTCGATGGTGGTGGATATTGGTGGTGGTACGACCGAAGTCGCGATTATCTCATTGAATGGGGTTGTATATTCTTCATCAGTGCGGATTGGTGGGGATAAATTTGATGAAGCGATTATCAACTATATTCGTCGTAATTTTGGTTCATTGATTGGTGAAGCCACTGCTGAGCGGATTAAACATGAAATTGGTGCCGCCTACCCTGGTGAAGAAGTCATGGAAATCGAAGTGCGCGGCCGTAACTTGGCCGAAGGCGTACCCAGAGGTTTTACCCTCAATAGCAATGAAATCCTGGAAGCCTTGCAAGAACCATTGACCGGAATCGTGTCTGCGGTGATGGTGGCGCTGGAGCAATCTCCTCCCGAACTGGCGTCGGATATTTCCGAACGCGGTATGGTGTTAACCGGTGGTGGTGCATTGCTTAAAGATTTAGATCGTTTATTAATGGAAGAAACCGGAATTCCGGTTGTAGTTGCCGATGATCCACTAACATGTGTGGCTCGAGGCGGTGGTAAAGCACTTGAAATGATTGATCTACATGGCGGTGATCTGTTCAGTTACGAATAAGTTTACAGGGCGGCTATGGTCGCCAGAAAGTCACAACCAAAAATACGTCACACTGACTGCGGTGAGTGTGACGAAAATGAAGATGTAACACCCGATGAATAGCCTTTTTGCTCGCGGTCCTTCCTTACAAAGCAGACTCTATCTTGCTCTTATCATGTCGATTGTATTGATGGCGGTAGACTTGCGTCTGGACGGGTTTAGTTCGGTCAGAATGTATCTTAGCTCGCTGGTTAGTCCTCTGCAGTATATCGCTAATGTGCCCGGTGAATTATTAAACTGGACGTCACAACGTGTCACTTCCCAACAAAAACTGCTGGCAGAAAATAGCCGTTTAAAATCACAGCACATGCTAATGAGCGAAGCGCTGCAACGTTTCAATTTACTTGAAGACGAAAATGAACGTTTGCGAGCATTGTTAGGCTCTCCAGTACGTAAAGATGTCCGTAAAATGGTGGCTGAATTGATGGCGGTGGATAACGACCCCTTTAGTCACCAAATTGTCATTAACAAAGGGGCTATTGACGGTGTGTACGAAGGCCAGCCGGTGCTGGACGATAATGGTGTGGTGGGACAGGTATTACACGTGGCAAGCACCAATAGCCGTGTTTTACTGATTTCAGATTTTACACATGCGATTCCGGTTCGGGTAGCGCGTAACGACGTGCGGGCGATTGCTTCGGGCTCGGGGCAACTTAATGCGTTAATCCTTAATCATGTGCCACATAGCACTGACATTGTAGTGGGTGATTTATTATTTTCTTCTGGATTGGGGCATGTTTTTCCTGAAGGTTATCCAGTGGCCAAAGTCAGTAAAATTGACCATGACGAAAGCCAGCCATTTGCCACTATTATTGCCACACCTGTGGCTGAGTTGGATCGGATAAAATATTTGTTATTGCTCTGGCCAACGGATTCTCCCAGCGAGCCGGTCGTAAAAAAGGGAGAAAAGGATGAGCCTTAAGTTTAGAAACTATGCCATTTTTATGAGCATCATGGCCGCCTTAATGTTGCAAATTATGCCATTACCGATTCTGGTGGATAAGTTTCGTCCAGACTGGGTATTACTGGTGTTATCTTATTGGACGTTAGCTCTACCCACCCGGGTGAATGTTGGGATTGCCTTTTTGTATGGCCTGTTTATGGATATTTTGCTGGGTACAACCCTTGGTATCCATTGCTTTGCCATGAGTTTGGTTATCTTTATTCTGGCGGCTAATTATCAGCGTTTACGTAATTATTCGGTTTGGCAGCAAGCGTTAATTATGGGCGTAATGTCGTCGCTATTTCATTTAGTGGTATTCTGGCTACAACATTTGTTGACCGATATTTATTTCTTGTTTGATTATTTATGGCCTGTGGTTACCAGCATGTTTTTCTGGCCATGGGTATTTATGCTGTTGCGTAAAACCCGCCGTCAATTGAGTGTAGAATGATCCTGCTTGCGTCCCAGTCTCCACGCAGAGCTGAATTGCTTAAGCAGTTGGCGGTTAAGTTTGAATTAGTAGATGCTCAAATTGATGAGCAGCCTGTTAAAGGCGAAGATCCTCAAGATTACACGCTTAGAATGGCCGTTGGTAAAGCGCAAAAAGGTCAGCTAAACCAATCTCAATTAAGTACTGAACAATCCTCAATAACTAAACCGGTGTTGGGGGCAGATACCTGCGTGGTGGTAGATCAAGCTATTTTGGGTAAGCCTCAGGATAGAGAAGATGCTATGCGCATGCTTAAGCTGTTATCAGGCCGCGAGCATAAAGTTCTGACGGCGGTTGCATTGTTTGCACACAATGGCTTAACAAGCGCTTTAGTGGAAACACAGGTGCGTTTTAAAACCTTGTCACAGCAAGAAATGGATTGGTATTGGGATAGCCAGGAACCGCGCGATAAAGCGGGTAGTTACGCCATTCAGGGATTAGCCGGTCAATTTGTTACTCATATCGCGGGCAGTTATAGCGCTGTAGTTGGACTACCGTTGTATGAGACGGCTGAATTATTAAGCGCAGCGGGAGTTAAGTGTTATGAGTGCTGAATTAATTATTAATGTCACCCCCTCAGAATCTCGCGTCGCCTTGATTGAAAACGGTATTTTGCAAGAGATTCATGTCGAGAGGCATACCAAACGAGGTTTGGTGGGCAATATTTACTTGGGTAAAGTCAGTCGGGTATTGCCCGGAATGCAAGCGGCTTTCGTGGATATTGGTCTGGATAAAGCCGCGTTTTTACATGCCGCTGATATTGTAGTGCGCAGCGAACTGGCTGATGAAGTGGATAGTAGCCAGTTCCAGCAACCCGATATTAAAGAGTTGGTGCGTGATGGTCAGCAAATTGTGGTGCAAGTGATTAAGGATCCGATTGGTACCAAAGGTGCACGATTGACCACCGATATTACCATCCCTGCACGCTATTTAGTGTTTATGCCTGGTGTCGCTCATGTTGGAGTCTCACAGCGAATTGATGATGAAGCCGAACGGCTCCGACTCAAGAATATTGTCGAAAAATTTAATACCGAGGACGGTGGTTTTATTTTACGTACCGCCGCCGAAGGTGTTGGGGAAGCCGAGTTAAAGCAGGATGCGGAATTTTTACGGCGTTTATGGAAAAAAATCCAGGAACGTAAAAAAAGTCGCAAGACAAACGTATTGCATGAAGACTTAACCCTGACCAGCCGTATTTTACGGGATTTTGTTGGCGCTCAGCTGGACAGGATTCGGGTTGATTCAAAACTGACCTTAGCCGAATTGCAAAAATTTACTAAAGACTATGTGCCAGAGCTGAGCAAGTTGTTGGAGCATTATCGTGGTGACCGTCCCATTTTCGATTTGTTTGATGTGGAAAATGAAGTGCAACGTGCATTAGAAAAGCGCGTCGATCTAAAATCAGGCGGTTATTTGATTATCGATCAAACCGAAGCCATGACCACTATTGATATTAATACCGGTGCGTCAGTGGGACATCGAAACCTGGAAGAAACTATTTTTAATACCAATAGTGAAGCCACTTTGGCCATCGCTCGCCAACTGCGTTTACGCAATTTAGGCGGGATTATTATTGTCGATTTCATCGATATGGTTGATGAAGATCACAAGCGCCGAGTATTGCATAGCTTCGAGTTGGCTTTATCTAAAGATCGCGCTAAAACCAATATCCATGGCTTTACCAGCTTGGGTTTAGTGGAGATGACGCGTAAAAGAACCCGAGAAAGTTTGGAACATATCCTCTGTGGTGGTTGTCCAGTATGTAAGGGCCGTGGTTTTGTTAAAACAGTAGAAACTGTTTGTTTTGAGATAATGCGTGAAATTGTAAGGGTTAATCGCGCATACGCTGCGGATAAATTTGTTGTCTATGCGTCCCCGGCGGTTGCTGATGCGTTGTTGGGCGATGAATCTCATATGCTGGCAGAGCTTGAAGTGTTTGTTAGCAAACAAATTAAAGTGCATGCCGAGTTACTTTATAGTCAGGAGAATTACGACGTGGTGATGATGTGAAGCCAGTAGGCTTTTATGTCGGCTATTTGTTAAGAAAATTATGGATGATCAGCGCCGTGCTGATCGTCATTTTAGCTGTGTCTATTAGTCTGCTACGTTATTCACTCCCTTATCTTGAAGGACAAAAACACACCATAGCTGACTGGATCTCTACCCAATACGGTACTGAGGTTAAAATCGGTCATATTGATGCTGGCTGGCGCGGTGTCGGACCGGTTTTGGAAATTAATAATATTCAGCTAATCAATGGAGAAAAGTCCCCAATCCACCTGACTATCGATAAAACCCAGATCGATGTGGACTTTTGGGCCAGTGTTCGCGCTCGTCAACTCGTATCCAAACGTTTTAATTTGATTGGTTTAAATATGGTCATCGATGCCAATCAAACGTCCACGGATAGTACCGACTTTCCTATAGTCACAGCGTTGCGCAATCTGTTCTTGGAACAATTACAGCGTTTTTCTGTAATTGACAGTAGTTTAACGATTATTAATCAACAGGATAGTCAGGAAATTTCCATTCAACGCTTGGGCTGGATTAACCAAGGTGAGCGTCACCAAGGCGTTGGACAAATGAAAGTCGCCGATTTAACCAGTAATTCGGCCAGTTTTGTGTTGGATCTGTTCGGTAAAAACAGTGAATTAAATGGCACTTTTTATGCGGATGCGCAAGATCTGGATTTATCACCATGGATCAAGCAAGTGGTGCCCGGTGATACCCCTTTTAAACAAAATCGGGTCAATTTTAAATTATGGGCCGACATTCAGAATTCCAAAGTCGTCGATGTACTCGGTCAATTAGGCGATAGCCAGTTTGGCTGGGATGACCAACAACAGACTTCAATTAATTTACAAGGGGGCTATTTAACCGCCCGAGCTCATACTGATGGCTGGTTAATTAATCTTAATGACCTGCAGTTTTCGACTAGTGCACGTAGCGGTGACAATACCCATGCCATACTCTCTGCTACCGGTTATCTGGATGAAAATCGCAATTTAACCTTGAATTTGCACGATATTCCGATCGCACCTTTCTCACCAGCAGTGGCAGTATTAACGGATAGCGGTATCGCCAGCGCTTTGCAACATTTGTCTCCTCAAGGCGTTGTGACACAAGCGGCACTATATGTGGATGAGCAGGGGGTAAAAGCCAAGCTGGATTTAGCCCAGATTACGACGCAGGAGTGGGGAAATATCCCGGGATTGCAAGATATACAACTCGGGTTTAACTGGCAGTATCACCAAGGGCAATTGGTTATTCATGGTCAGGATGGTCAACTTGAATCGACCCAGTTACTGGGACACCCTCAAGCTTACCAACAATTCACCGCACAAGCGTTTATAAATAGTTCAGAACAAGGCATTGAACTGGATGCCCCTGAAATAACTTTTGCCAGTTCATCGCTTAATTTCAATCTTAGCTTTGCCTACCAAAGTAAGGATGACTGGTTATCAATTAGCTCCCATATTGCACCAATGCCAGTCTCTGAGGTGAGACAGTTATTCCCGGAATCGTTGATGGGGGAAAATACCTATCGTTATCTGAATCAAGCCTTAGTCAGTGGAACAATGCAGGGCGCGGATATTATCTGGAATGGCTCAACCAGCGATTATCCTTTTGAGCATCAGCAAGGTATTTTTCAAGCTAATGTCGATATCGATGGGGCGGAATTTGACTTTGATAGCGACTGGCCAAATCTGCAGCAATTACAGTTAAATTTATTGTTTGAAAACCAAGGCTTGTGGATGTCCAGCCAGCAAGGACGTCTAATGGATGTGCCGATGCAGTCATTAGCTGCGGATATTCCGGTGTTGGCTGCAGATGGATTGTTGAGTATCGATATTGCCACTCAAGCTGCCGCGGAACAAGTCAGCGCCATGATGTTAAAAGGCGGTCTGGCCGATAGCGTGGGCAAGGCACTACAGGAAATTCAGCTATCCGGACCGTTACAAACTACTATTCATTTACATATTCCCTTTACTGATGAAGAAGTGGTCGCTAGCGGCAAAGTGGATTTAGTGAATACCCCGGTGTATTTCGATAGTCTGGATTTGGCTTTTGATAAACTGAACGGTCAGATACGTTTTGAGAACGCTCATATTCAGGCGACGGGGATCCGCGCCACATTAGCCGGACAGGACATTTTATTGGATCTGGACGGACAGGATCTGGCAGATGGTTATTTGACTAATGTAGCAATGACGGGGCATTGGGATAGTGATGCATTGTTAACTGAGTTTTATCCGGGGCTGGCCAACTATATTAATGGCATTGCTGATTGGCAGGCGACACTGGCTTTGACAATACCGGAACAAGGTTTTGACTATCACTTTCAGCTCGATTCTGAATTACCCAATCTGGCATCGACGTTACCTGCTCCCTTTGGTAAACAGGCAACCCAAAAGTTACCCTTTAGTCTGACAGTTGAAGGTGATCAACTGGCTTCTACGGTCAACGCCACGCTTGGTAAACAAGTGCATTTTGACGGCATTTTACCTCATCAGGAAAAACGTTTTTCCCGCGCCCATTTGGCCATTGGCACTCAACCGGTTATGACTATGGGTGTTGGTTTCAGTATCTCAGCCGATTTGCCCAGTATTGATTTTGATCACTGGTATGCCGCATTGCATAGCCTGATTAACCAGGCTCCCACGCTCACTGGTAAGCCAGTATTAGGCCAGCCGGAGCGTATTTTTATTAATACCGGGGAGCTTGTCGCATTAGGGCAACAATTCCATAAAGTGGCTGCGACGGTAAAACTTCAGAATGAAGATTGGCTGATTGATGTCATGGCTCATGAGCTGAAAATGGATATTACCCTTAATCATGACTGGTTAGGCAAAGGGGTAGATATTGACGCTGATTATATTAATTTGGTCGACTGGAAAGAAATAAAAACACAGGGAACGAATACCTTTAGTCAGCCCGATCTTAGCCAGTTTCCACCATTACGTTTCCGATGTCAGCGTTGTCGCTATCAGCAATATGATTTGGGTAAGGTCGACTTATCTCTTTCACGTATCTCTAACGGGGTGCAAATTGATCAGTTAAGTTTGCATAAAGATGATTCCCGTCTGCAAGCCACAGGCAAATGGTATAATGCGCAAGGCAACCAAATTACGGCACTATCGGGCGATTTCAATAGTGAGGATTTTGGTGATTTGCTCAAGGATTATGAACTCAATTCGGGGATCCGTGACTCAGATGCCAATATCAAGTTTGATTTGAGCTGGCAAGGTGCACCTCAGCAATTCAATTATGCCAGCTTAAATGGCAAAGTGGACTGGCGATTGGGAGATGGTTATCTAACCGAGGTGAGTGATAAAGGGGCGCGAATATTTTCGATACTGAGTCTGGATTCCCTGCTGCGTAAATTGCGACTGGATTTTAGAGATGTATTCACCAAAGGTTTTTTCTACGACAAAATGACCGGCACTTTTTTGGTTAATAATGGCCGGGTGAATACTAACGACTCGAATATTGATGGTGCTGCGGGCGAGATGCAGCTTAAAGGCTATACCGATTTACCCACTAAACAGTTAAATTATCGGATTGCATTTACCCCTAAAATTACTTCTAGTTTACCAGTCATTGTGGCATGGATGGTCAATCCGGCAACGGCCATTGCCGCCCTGGCATTGGATGAAATGATTTCTTCGGCCAAAGTGGTGTCGAGTATTGATTTTTCATTGACCGGTACTCTAGATGAGCCGCAACTTAAGGAACTTGGCCGGGATAGCCGTGAAATTATGCTACCCGCCAAGAATACACTGCCTGACAAAGGTGAAGAGCCAGAATTGATTTTACCTGCGCCAATACCGGACTCTATTGATAACGATAAAGGGGTGGGTTAATGGTTGCTGTGGCCGCATTACAAATGAATTCCACTATCAACGTTGAAGAAAACCTTGCCACAGTGGAAAAATACTTAAGCCAGTTAGAATTAACCGAGCCATTATTATTGGTGTTACCAGAGTGTTTTGTCTGTTTTGGTGGTTCCGATAAATCCCTGCTGAATATTGCAGAACCTTTACATCAGGGGCCAATTCAACAGCAAATATCACGGTTGGCAAAACAGTACGGCGTTTGGATTGTGGCCGGAACCATGCCGTTAAACACAGAAAATGCGGATAAATATAGTGCGTCAACACTGATTTTTGATGATCAAGGGCAATTTGTCAGTGAGTATCAGAAAATCCACTTATTTGATGTTGAAGTCAATGACAACACGCGCAGTTACCATGAGTCCAAATATACTCAAGCTGGGCACAATGTGGTGGTATTTGATTCGCCTTTTGGCCGAGTTGGTGTGGCGGTCTGTTTTGACTTGCGTTTTCCAAACTTATTCCAGGCCATGGGCAAGGTTGATGTAGTGGTATTGCCTAGTGCCTTTACACATGTGACAGGCGCGGCACACTGGCATGCATTATTAAAAGCACGCAGTATTGAGTTACAGAGCTATATGGTGGCGGCCAATCAAACGGGTACTCATGCCAATGGCCGCCAAACTTACGGTCATTCACAAATTCTTTCCCCTTGGGGAGAGTTATTAGCCGAAAAAACAGAGGGCGAAGGGCTGGTGATCAGTTCAATCGACTTGGATTATATTAAAAATATTCGGGCCAAGATGCCGCTTAATCCCGGACAGTTTGATTCCCTCTAGTCTATACATGTTATCCCTATTTAAGGAGTAATGCCGTTGAACTCGGTAGAAACCAATTTATTAACCCAAGCAGAATTGCAACGCAGTGATTTGGAACAGGCATTGGGACTGATTTATCAGCATGATACTGATTTTGCCGACTTGTATTTTCAGTCTGGTCAGCATGAAACTTGGGTGCTGGAAGATGGCATTATCAAAGATGGCAGTTTTAATATTGAACGTGGTGTCGGGGTTCGTGCCGTTAGTGGTGAAAAAACCGGTTTTGCTTATTCCGATCAAATTTCGCCACTCGCATTAAATGATGCCGCAAAGGCCGCACGCAGTATTGCCGCCAGTGGAGGTAACCATTCAGTACAAGCATTTAAAGCCCAGTCAAATAAGCCCCTGTACGATAGCAACAATCCATTACTGGGTTTAACCGAGCAGGAGAAAATTGGCTTGCTACAATCGGTTGATCGTTATATCCGTGAACAGGAAGTAGGGATCTCGCAGGTGATTGTTAGCCTGAGCGGGGTCTATGAAGAAATTTTAGTAGCCGGCACGGATGGTACCTTTGCCACTGATATACGCCCGTTAATTCGCTTAAATTGTTCCATTCTGATTGAACGTAATGGCCGACGTGAGCGGGGCAGTTCGGGTATGGGTGGACGTTTTGGTTATGGCTATTTTTATGAACTGGATGAAGGGGTACCTCGTTTTCAACAACTAGCCGATGAAGCCTTGCACATGGCCAGAATAAATCTTGAAGCCATCGATGCACCTGCCGGCTTGATGCCTGTGGTATTAGGCAATGGTTGGCCGGGAGTGTTGCTACATGAAGCGGTTGGACATGGCCTGGAAGGCGATTTTAATCGTAAGGGTGCCTCTAATTTTAGTGGTCGTATAGGACAACAGGTAGCCGCTAAAGGTTGTACCGTGGTAGATGATGGAACCTTAGTTAATCGCCGTGGTTCGTTAACCGTGGATGATGAAGGTACACCTAGCCAATACAATGTATTGATTGAAGATGGCATTTTAAAAAATTACATGCAGGACAAACTCAATGCGCGCCTGATGTCGGTTCCTCCCACGGGTAATGGCCGACGTGAATCTTATGCTCATTTACCTATGCCACGTATGACCAACACATATATGTTGGGTGGAGACTATGAGCGGGACGAGATTATCGCAACGATTAAAAAAGGTATTTACGCGCCTAATTTTGGTGGTGGTCAGGTGGATATCACCTCAGGTAAATTTGTTTTTTCTACTTCGGAAGCCTATTTAATAGAAAACGGCAAGATTACCACACCAGTTAAAGGTGCCACTTTAATTGGTAATGGCCCACAGGCGATGCAAAAAATATCCATGATTGGTAATGATGTCGCGTTGGACAAAGGCGTTGGTGTGTGCGGTAAGGATGGCCAAAGCGTTCCCGTTGGTGTCGGTCAGCCCAGTCTAAAAATTGACGAACTTACCGTAGGTGGAACGGCTTAACAGTTCTTGGGAATTATCTGTGTATCCCCGCTGGTTGTTAGCGGGGATGCAATCTTTGGGCAGGTGGCTTAAAGGTCGCCACATGACGCTATTTTCTTAACTCTTCACATTTTCCTTAAGATACTGAAAAATCTCTCGTGCCGCTTTAGGGGGCTTGTTTTCTTTTTGTTGCTTAGCGGCCTGGCGGATTAAACTGCGCAGCTTTTGTCGGTCTAAATGGGGTTGTTCAATCAGTAAATCATTCACGGCATGATCACCACCCCGTAACAATTTATCTCGCCATGTTTCTAACTGATGAAACTTCTTATTGTTTTCTTGATGATTATTTTCAATCTTGGCTAAAGCCAATTGGATTGGGGCGACATCGCGACTGCGCATTAACTTGCCGATAAATTGCAATTGACGTCGCCAGCCTTCCTTGGTGCCGCTGATCCGTTTGGCTAGCATAATTGCATCGAGCAATTCGGCATCCAGCTCGAGCTTTTTTAAGACTCCCGGTGTTAGGGTAACTAGCTTTTCGCCAATTTTCTGTACTTCAACCATCTCGGCCTTGAGCTGAGTTTTACTTTTAAACTCGTCTTGCGAGTCTATATCTTCAAAATTGTTGTCCATCATCCGACTTTTTTTAGTGGTACACTAACGGCAATTGTAACTCTTATTTACTATCCTTGGCGAATTCATGAATGCCCCACAAAAATTAACTGAAATTCAAAGCATTATTGATGATGCACTAAGTTTGGCCAAACAGCTTGGAGCCAGTCAAGCAGAAGCCAGTATGACCAATGTACAAGGCATTGCGGTCAGCACTCGTCTTAAAGAAGTTGAGACCCTGGAATACACTAATGATGGTGCGTTAGGTATTACGGTGTATAACGGCCAGCGTAAAGGCAGTGCCTCAACCGCTGATTTGAGCCCCGCTGCGTTAAAAAGTACCGTGACCAAAGCGGTGGAAATCGCTCGCTTCACTGGTGAAGATCCCTGCTCCGGATTAGCCGAACGAGAACTGATGGAATTTAATCCGCAAGATCTGCAGCTTTATTATCCGACTGAGCTTGATCCTGAACGGGCAATGACAATGGCAATCGAAGCAGAAACCGCTGCGCTGGATGCGGATCCCCGTATCGTAAACTCCGATGGCGCATCATATAACGCCAATCTTGGGGTGAAAGTGTATGGCAATAGTCATGGTCTGAATGTTGGCTTTCCTAGCAGCCGCTATAGCTTAAGTTGTGTTGTTATCGGTCAGCAAGGCGAGGATATGCAACGTGATTATAGCTATACCGTTGCTCGACAAGCTGACCTGCTTGCCAGTCCACAACAGATAGGTAAGGAAGCGGCAGAGTTCACCTTATCGCGCTTGGGTGCACAAAAACTTTCGACTCGTAAAAGCCCGGTATTGTTTCATCGCGAGATTTCCGCTGGCCTGTTTGGTCATTTTGTTAGCGCGATTAGTGGCGGCAGTCTTTATCGTCAATCCAGTTTTTTACTCGACCATCTGGGCAAGCAGGTGTTGCCAAGCTGGTGTGATATTGCTGAGCGTCCACATTTAATAGGTGGATTAGCCAGCTCGGCTTTTGATAGTGAAGGGGTTAAAACCAATGATATGGATATTATTGGTCAAGGTGTGTTGCAACATTATTTGCTGACCAGTTACTCGGCTCGTAAATTGGGCATGGTCACCAATGGCCATGCCGGTGGGATCCATAACTGGCTGGTCAGCCATAGTGGTCTGGATTTTGAGCAAATGCTGGCGAAGATGGGAACCGGATTATTGGTGACTGAATTAATGGGCCAAGGCGTAAATATTGTCACTGGCGATTATTCGCGCGGTGCCGCAGGCTTTTGGGTTGAAAATGGTAAAATCCAGTATCCGGTGGCAGAAATTACTATCGCTGCAAATTTAAAAGAAATGTTAGCCAATATTGTTGCCATTGGCAGCGATACCGATGTTCGTGGCAGTATCCAGTGCGGTTCGGTATTGGTGGAACAAATGCAGATAGCCGGTGCCTGATAAGCACCCTCGGACAGAAGATGTCATATTCTTGTCATCTTACTTACATAAACTTGGTGGCCTTGCACAACACCCGTAAAGCCGGTCAGAACATCAATTAATCTAGTTAATCGATGTATTGATAGGTTGGGGTAGCCAGATGTATAGGCCATCATGAAAATATCTACTTTTGCCCGTGGTACCCTGATTACCTTGCTCAGCACTACGGTTATTCTTACTTCGGTTATCTATTGGGCAGCCAGCTCCGTGACCTTAACCCAACAAAAAATTGAACAATATCAGCAGGTGCGTTATTTGCTAACAGTATCTTTCCCACGTTTGATCGAAGTGTATTTAGGTAACGGGAATACGGTAACGTTAACGGAAGCGGAACAGTTGCTGGTCGAACAGGTAGAACCTATTTTGGCTGAGTTTGACCCCACTATTGTTGGAGATATTAATCAGCAGATAGCGCAACTAAAACAAAACTTGCAGGTTCGCTATCGCGCATTAGGTAAAATGAGCGGTAATCAACAGATGTTGTTGCTTAATGCTGAAAATGAAATGGCCAGTTATGCTCAGAGCTTGACCGAATATGCAATACAGGGATTAGTTAATTATCCGGATGTGGCGATTAAACAGATTAATAGTGCCCAAGTGTTATCTGCCAATATCTTGCGCTTAGCTCATTTTCGAGAGGATTATATCGGATTAGGTGAAAGTCATACGCTAGAAGCATTATTACAGCAAAATGAACAGATGCAGCAAGAAATTAAACTGGTCGAGCAGCGACGGTTATTGGATATCTTCGGCGAACCTGCACCGCAGGATGAATTTACTTTAGGAGAAGTGGAAAACGACGATCTGGGTGAAGAAATTATTGCTGAGTTAGCCAGTTTGATTCGGCGTTATCCTAAAGAGCTGGACAATACAGTGACATTAATGACTGAGCGCAATGCCATTATTAGTGAACTGCGCAGCGATATAAACAATCTGACGATTAATCTGGAACAAGCGGAGAGCCGGATTAAAGCGCTACAACAAGCCAATAATCAGTCGGTTAGCCTTGTTATGCTGGGTGTTATCTTATTTTTATTCGTCATCACCATTGCTATTTACATCGGTCAACGACTACAAATATTGAAACCGGTAAACCAATTGGCAAGTAGTTTTAAAAATCTGGTTGAATCCGGTGAATTTAGACCATTGAGTAATACGGGCAGAAAAAACGAAATGGCTAAAATTGCGATTTATTTCAACCGATTGTTGGACAGTTTGGCACAACAAAATCAGGATAGGGAACAGCAGTTACATATTGTTTCTTCAGCTTTGAATGTGATGGAGCAGCAAGTGATAGGCATCAGCGATAGTGTTCATGTTACCCAGTCTGATGTTGTCCAAGCCAAGGATCGGTTGCGTCAGTTATCCACTATGATTGAACAGTTAAATTCCTTGTCTACAGATGTACAAAATAACGCCCAACAAACCGAGCAGGCAATGATTCACAGTAAACAAAATGTCGCCAAACTGATTGATGCCAATGAGAAAACCGCAGTTAGAGTTGAAAGTAGTCTTGATTCTTTATCGCAACTAACTCACTCGGTATCTCAAGTGGATAGTATTCTGGGCGTGATCCGTAATATTGCTGAACAAACCAATTTACTGGCGCTTAATGCCGCAATTGAGTCTGCCCGCGCCGGGGTTCATGGTCGTGGTTTTGCAGTGGTTGCTGATGAAGTCAGGGCGCTATCCATTCGTACTCAGGATTCGTTACGTGACGTCACCGACATTTTAAGCGAACTGACTATGTCTAATCAGGAATTGGCATCACATGTTGCCGGAATTCAGGATGCCAGTACGGAGCAACATACGGCCGCCACGCAATTAATGTTTACTGCCGGTGAAGTGCAGTCGCAGGCTGAGGTGGTGTCGGCATTATCGATGAGTGTAAAAGAACAGGCAAATCATCAGGCGGTGTGTTGTCAGGAATTTGAGCGGCAAATGGATGGAGTGCAGCGACAAGTGAGTAGTGAAGGGGAATTAGCTGCACAGATTGTGATTGATGTTAAATTGCAGATTGAAGCGATTAACGACTCGTTAAACATTACCTCCGCGACTGAGCGTCGTGAAGTAAACCCTATTGTTACACACAAAAAAGCCGCCTAAATCAGAGGCGGCTAGTTGATTCTTTAACAGGGCTTAATTATCCACCGCCCCACAGAAACGATAACCTTCACCGTGAATGGTGTCGATTAGCTCTTCTGCACCAGGAACAGATTCAAAATGTTTTCTGATCCGGCGGATGGTGACATCCACGGTACGGTCATTGGGGCGCAATTCGCGGCCGGTCATTTCCATAATCAACTGTTCACGGGTCAGTATCTTGCCTGGATGGCGTAAAAATAAATGCATGGCACGGAATTCACTGCGTGGCAGTCTGAATTCTACTTTATCTGGAGAAACAAGACTGCGACTATCGCCATCTAAACTCCAGCCATTGAAATTAACCCGGCTAGGTAAATCCGCATCTTCATTATTATTCAAGGTACGGGATAGCAAGTTACGCGCGCGGATGGTTAATTCGCGAGGATTGAATGGCTTGGTTAAATAATCATCGGCACCGATTTCCAGCCCCAAAATACGATCAACTTCATTATCTCGGCCGGTCAGGAAGATTAAACCTATATTTTTGCGATCGCGCACTTCCCGGGCTAACAATAGGCCATTTTTACCTGGAAGGTTAATATCCATAATGACCAGATTGATATTGTTATTAGCAAACAAATCATGCATTTGTTCACCGTCTTCAGCTTCTAGTACCTGATAACCTTCCGCTTCAAACAAACTTTTGAGAGTGGTTCGGGTGACAATTTCATCTTCTACAATGAGTATGATTGGTGTTTGCATCTTTTTTCCAGCCTTAATGTATGATCTGTATAGAGTTTATCAGATAATGGCATAACAATTCACCATTGGAATTATTATTTATAACTTAGCGTCTGTTTATCTTTCACAATGACCATTATTTTACCTTTATAGAAAAATGTTTATTGCTCAACAGGAAAGATAACCCGCTCCTTAAACGTTAATAAAGCGTTGCCAAGTTCACCACCGCTGAATTTATTTTAAACGGTGAATCTTTTAATTGCTGCATGTTAATCACAATTTTCATTGTCGTGTTACCCGGTACAATCGACATTACCCCACCGTCTTTTACAAACGACAGGCTTTCTCCGACGGTTAATGTTTTCTGATTAATCTGCTGAAGTTGGGCAATTAATTGTTCTGATTCGTATGGTTCAGAGACAAACAACAAATGGCAGTTGCTTGTGGATATGCTATCGATGCTGGTTAATTTAATTATATCCAGTGGAGTATCATTAACCGTGACTTTTTTCGCCTTCTCAAGTTCTTTGGCATGGGCAAAAGGCGGTGTTTCTAAAAAACACATATTAATCTTTTGTTTTAATAATCTATCAGCAGGAAAACGGGTGAATTCGGCCAGATGATAAAGTAACGGGGCGCGAATTTGTGCCGGCTTCAAGTTGGCGGCCATTGAAGAAAAGGCAGACAGCAAACAAGCTGCGCTGATAGTGGTTTTCAATAGTGCTTTCATAAGTCGTTCTCCTGCTCGGGAGATTCGACTTTGATTACTGGAAAGGTAATAACAAATTTAACGCCATGATCCACTTCACTTTCAACATTAATGGTTCCTCCCAAACCTTGTGTGACTAGGTTAAAAACCAAGTGCATGCCAAGGCCACTGCCACCTTTTCCGCGTTTAGTGGTAACAAATGGATCAAAAATACGTTTTTTTAGTTCATCAGGCATGCCCTTGCCATTATCGGTATAAGTGATACAAAGTTTGTCATTGCTTGGCATTTCTACGCTTACGTTGATGGTGCCAATTTCAATAAATTCAAATCCATGAATTAATGAATTCATAATCAGATTGATTAATATTTGATGTAAAGGTCCTGCTTTACATTCGACCATTAACTGTTCATCACAAGTAATAACAATATTGTGTTTGGTTTGACGTAAACGCGGGCGTAATGACAATAAAATTTCATCAATTAACTGATGTACGCGGAATGTTCGGTTAATTTCGTTATTTTGATCAACGGCAACTTGCTTAAAGCTGGAAATCAGGTCGGCTGAACGATTAAGGTTGCGATAAACAATGTTAAGGTTTTCTTTACTCTCGGCCAGAAATTTCTCTAGCGCGCTGGCTTTGAGGGTCTTGTTGTCAAAGTCTTGTTGAATCTGGTTAATCCGATCAATCATCATGGTTGATGCGGTAACACCTAGTCCGATAGGCGTATTCACCTCATGGGCAATACCCGCCACCATGTCACCTAACGAAGCCATTTTTTCGTTTTGGACTAATTGCCGTTGAAACTCATGTAATTTTTCCAGGGTTTGAATTAATTCCTGATTAGCTTCTTTTAATGCGACGGTACGTTGATTAACTTTTTCTTCCAAATTAATCGTCAGGCTACGATATTCATCTTCGGCTTCTTGCTGATCCTGAATGTGTTTCTGAATACGTGCTAACAATCGGTTAAAGGCATTGGCCAAAATGGCTAATTCGTTAATATTACTGATGTCAGCCCGAGTCGAGTAATCCTTATCCCGAGAAATATTTTGTACTAAACTCACCAACTCCTCTACTGGAGTGGTTATTTTCTTCTGCAATACCAGCGTTAACAACAATGAGAACATGATCACGACAAAAAGTATGGCAATTGTGATCATTACCGTATTGAGTAGCAATTCATCTAGCTTGGTGGTGGGAACATTTAAAAATAAGTAACCAATAACATCACCGTTATGGGTAATAGGTTTGACAATCTCCAAGGCATCGTCAGATAAAGTCGGCACCATTAATTGGTCGAGCTTGTCTATTACCGTTTCAATATGGCTAGTGCCTTGGCGGTTATAACTGGCAAACAGATATAAAGACTTGTCATTATCAAAGGCATATATATGAGCGTGGTCGATGAAAGGCACACCACTTAGATTAGCTAAATCGCTTTCGGTGGATTTTGGATCGGCAAATAAAACCCCAACAACCGAGTTTTTGACAAGGAACTCGGCAAACATATTGGTATTTTCAATCATCTGATCTTTATAAGATTGCTCAAGGCGATATTCAAAAATAGCGGCAGTGATGACAAGGGCAATAGTTGAAGTTGCCATTGCCACATATAGCATCAGACTTTTGATGGATAACATTCTTTCGCTATTAGACATATTATTTTTATTGAGCTCGTATATTTAAATCAGTGCTGAATTAATAGCCATATTGTAATAAACCGCAGAAAAAGGGAATGCCTTTACATGTAATTTGTCACGAAATTGATTAATAATTTCTAAATATCAACTAGATACACACACCGAAGAACGACACTTTCTGACTATTTTTGGCAATAATAGACTTTAAATTTAGTGGTTGCGGCTAATGTGACAGGTTTAGCTAAATGTTGCTGCAACAGCTCCGGATACTTAAGAAATGAATTAGCCACTAAGGTTAAACTCCCTTTGGGCACCAGAGACTGTTTGGCGTCAGTAATAAATTTCTCGGTAATTTGATAATCGGTTTTAACTCCGGAATGAAAAGGCGGGTTGGTATAAATGGCATTAAATTTAGTTTGAATCGAATTTAATCCATTGGAAGGAACGATATTTGCCTTTATCTGATTTAATGCGGCGGTTTGTTGGGCACAATGTAATGCCAAGGCGCTAATATCACTCATCATTAATGCAGTTGCCGGATTCTGTTTAGCTAAATAGCACCCAACAATGCCTGCACCACAGGCAAAATCGAGGACTTTACCATCAGGAACCTGCTTGATGCATTCCAGCAGTAGGCGAGTACCTGGATCGAGTTGTCCATGATTAAACACACCTGGAACAGAGCAAATAGTTAACCGACAGTCATTGATATTAATTTCAAAGTGGCTTTGCCATTGGCTTAAATCAAAAGTTGGCTGAGGGGTTTCAATTGTGGTGCGGAACAGGCTGCAATGCCGGGCGGAATCCTGTTTAACCACATGTTGGCCATAAGGTGATAATAATTTCGGTGCGGCTTTAATACCGCCTTTGTTTTCCCCAACCAACCATAAACTGCCACCGGGTTTAATGACACTTGCCAGATTTGCCAACAACATCTGTGCTTGAGCTTTGGCTTTGGGCATATATAAAACCGCACCATCATAAGGCACCTCGGTCTCAATACTAGCGGCAAATGTATGTGCTCCAGCTAAATGCTCGGCTTGTTGGTAAACATCAAAATACTGGTAAAACCCGTCCATTTGGTTAGGTAATTGACTGAATACCTCCACATCTTCAGGGTTGACCAACAACCATTTACCCTGATTAAACTGTTGTTGGTTTTTAATTAATAGTTGGCTTGGAAGGCTTAGCATAGTGAGACTCTAGTTGATTTTTTCAAACATTAAATCCCAGACTCCGTGGCCTAAGCGGTGGCCGCGTTGCTCAAATTTAGTTAATGGACGGTGTTCGGGTCGTGGCACATAATCATTATCTACAGATAAATTTTTATAGCCAGGCGCGGCAGACATGACTTCCAGCATATATTCAGCATAGTTTTGCCAATCGGTCGCCATGTGGAATACGCCACCAACTTGCAGTTTTTGACGTAACTTCTGGGCAAAATCTGCTTGTACAATTCGACGTTTATGGTGGCGTTTTTTGTGCCAGGGATCAGGGAAAAACAATTGCATTCGGCTTAAACTGTTATCGGCAATACAGTCGGCTAGTACTTCAACTGCATCGTGTTCAAAAACACGCAGATTAGTTAGCCCGGCCGCTTGTGCTTCAGTTAAACAGGCGCCAACACCGGGGCGATGGACTTCAATACCGATAAAATCTTTATCTGGTTCGGCGGCGGCCATTGCCACTAGTGATTTACCCATACCAAAACCAATTTCCAATACTACTGGCGCACTGCGTCCGAATATTTGGCTAAAATCCAGTAGACCTTGTTGATGTTCTAATCCCATCTTCGGCCAGCATTCATCGATGGCCTTTTGTTGGCCTTTGGTCAAACGTCCTTCCCGTTTGACGAAACTACGGATTTTGCGCAGATAAGGCGCTTCTTGCTCAGGAGATTGTTGATCGGATGTACTGTCGGTCATGTTGTGGCTGTTATCTTGGCTAGTAAAGCCGCTTAGTATAACAATCAGTTGAAGTTACAACATCATTAATTGTTGGGCTAATTGCTCCGGGGCTTCCAGTGGCAGCATATGACCACACTGTTCAATGACGTATAAACGGCTATTGGGTAATTGCTGATGCATGGCCTGTAATTGAGACAGCGGCGCTATGTTATCTTGTGCCGCAGCGATAATATTGACTGCAAACGGCGCAGAAGCCAATTGGGCGTTAAAGTCGGAACGGCTTGAAGTGGCTTTGAGTTGGTACTTAAGAACCGAGCCACCTAAATCTTGTTCCATTGCCCTTACGGTTTGCACCGCACTTGAATAATGTTGTCCTGCTGAATAAACAAACTGGCTAAGGCGAGTATCACTCATTGGTTTAAATTGGCCTTTGTCTAATGCTTGAATGATGGAGTGACGTTGTTGAATTTCTGCAGATTCAAGACCGGCGCTGTTATAGCCAATTAATGTTAATGAGGCGATATTTTGCGGCTGTTGCAGTGCCACCTGAGTGGCAATAAAGCCACCCATGGAAAAACCGATTAAATGAACCTTATCACCACCAATTGCATAATCGGTTAACCCTGTCATTTGCTCCCGGGTTTCTGCCCACTGCAGAGGAACATAACGGCGCTCGGGAATATCCATCTGTTGCCAGAGCTTCATCCATAAGCGTTCATCACATAGTGTGCCGGGTAAAAAGACGAGCGGTGGATTAGTAGGCATTATTTCAGGGCTTTTTAAATGGGTGTGTTACGGTATCATACCGATCTTTTTCAGCCACGACGATGATAACAATTACCCGTGCCTAGCATTGATTCTTTATTTTCACAGCAAATTCTTGATTGGTTTGATCACTTCGGTCGTAAAGATCTGCCTTGGCAGCAAGACAAAACTCCTTATTCTGTTTGGGTGTCGGAGATCATGTTGCAACAAACTCAAGTGGCGACGGTGATTCCTTACTATCAGCGATTTATGCAGCGGTTTGCGGATATACAGAGTTTAGCCAGTGCTGCGGAAGATGATGTTTTGCACCACTGGACGGGATTAGGGTATTACGCACGGGCGCGTAATTTACATAAAGCCGCCAAAATCATCGTGAGTGACTATGATGGTGTATTTCCCCAATCTTTGCATGACGTTATGGCGTTACCGGGGATTGGGCGCTCTACTGCCGGGGCGATTTTATCTTTAGCTTGTGGTCAGCCACACAGCATTTTAGATGGTAATGTTAAACGGGTATTAGCACGATTTGCGGCCATACAAGGATGGCCAGGTAATAAAGCCGTTGAACAGCAACTGTGGCAACTCACCGATACCTTGACTCCAACCCAACGCACTGCTGATTATAATCAGGCGATGATGGATATGGGAGCGACCTTGTGCACTCGCAGTTCGCCCAAATGTGATCGCTGTCCAGTGAGTGAGGCATGCCAGGCAAAAGCGTTACAACGTCAAACGGATTTTCCCGGCAAAAAACCGAAAAAAAATATTCCGGTTCGCTCTACCATCATGCTAATACCTCAATGGCAGCGTCATATTCTGATTTACAAACGGCCCCCAACGGGAATTTGGGGCGGATTATGGGGTTTTCATCAAGTGGATGATATTGCTGAAATCAATGCAGTGGCTGAACAGCTTGCCCTGGGGCAGTATACAACCCAAAAACTGGCCCCCTTTCGACATACCTTTAGTCATTTCCATCTGGATATTCAACCAATTATTTTGCAATTGGCTCACGCTCCCTCGTCCTCCATGGTAATGGAAGAGCAACAACGATGGTACGATCTTGATCAGGCGGAAGGGGTGGGACTAGCGGCTCCCACCAAACAGCTTTTTTCAGTGCTGTAGCTGTAAATTGACTACTTTACCCTTAAGTGCGGGCTGTTGTGCAGCATAAAAAAGTAGTTATCAACCAGAGATTCAGCCATTTCCGCCAAATCAAAACTTTGCGGGTAGAGCAACCAGTTATTCATGATACCCGAGAAAAAAGCATGTTTGGCTAATGCTGCTTGTTTGGTATCTAAATCCGGACTTAATTGTCCTCGTTTAATGGCATTTCTGAAAGTACGTTCAATACGGTTAGTAAATTCACTAAATGCACAAATCTGGCGACTTTCGAGGATTTCCACTTCGCCATTATACTCAAACTTATGCATCATGATGCAGAACACCCGCTGCATTTGCAGATCAACGGCGAGTTGCTGAAGAATTTTTACCGAAAAATCCCTGAATTTTCCCATCGGGTCGGTTTCATTTTCATCTGCACAAGCTTCAGCCAAAGATTCCAAGGGTAAATGCACCCGCTCGACCATGGCGGCAAATAACTCAATCTTATTTTTAAAATGCCAATAAATCGCGCCCCGAGTTAACCCGGCATGATTTGCCACATCCATTAACGTGGTATGGGAATAGCCTTTGTCAAAGAAGACTACTTCAGCAGAATCGAGCAACAAATTACGCGTTGCCGCTGCTTCCTCTTTGGTTTTTCTGACCATAATGACCTCTAAAAGAAAAAACTATTTGTCGTTTACCGATTTAAACCACAGTTTTCATTTATTTATTACATTTTGTTGCACTCTTTATGGCGTTAACCAGATATTTTGCCTTCAAGGCAGCCTTGGATTTAATTAACGGTTGCAATATTAATCAAAAAACCATTAAAATACAAAACATTCATGTATGTATGTAAATTTAATTTATTGAATGACTAATCACGAATTCGAATAGATCTCCTTATATCTTATGGCGACAATGATTGGTGACAGTTAATTTAACAATATAGAATGAGTGTTCATTCTTAAAAGGTGAGAGTATTAGAATGCAGCGTTCTCGTATCGTATTTTTTGCCCTGTCTGTGTTGGCAGGATCAATAGTATTGTCCGGTTGTGGACAAGAGCAACAAGCCGCTGCGCCAGCAGCTCAGGCCGTGCCGGTAGGTGTGATCACGCTAAAAAGTCAGGCGGTCACCCTGACTAAAGAGTTACCGGGCCGGATTGTGGCATCGCAAATTGCCGAGATCCGTCCTCAGGTAAGTGGCATTATTCAGTCGCGTTTATTTGTTGAAGGCAGTGAAGTCAAAGCCGGTGAGGCCTTGTATCAGATTGATCCTGCTACTTTTGAAGCTGATTTAGCCAGCGCCAAAGCGTCAGTGGCTCGAGCTCAGGCCAGTATCGCCAGCAACAAGGCAAAAACCTCCCGTTATACCGAATTATTAAAAATTAACGCGGTAAGTCAGCAAGATTTTGATGAAGCAGATGCGGCTTACAAACAAGCACAAGCCGATTTGCTAACTGCGCAGGCTCAATTGAAAACTGCCCAAATTAATCTTAATTACAGTCAGGTTTCTGCCCCTATCGGTGGTCAAATAAGTAAGTCCGCAGTCACTGTTGGGGCGTTAGTGAGTGCCAATCAAAGTACTCCGCTCACTACGGTTACACAACTGGATCCGGTTTATGTGGATTTAACCCAGTCCAGTACCGAACTGTTAGAGTTAAAACGGGCACTGGCGTCAGGTGCTATTGACTCTGATGCAGCGGCTCAAGCCGTTGTTGAATTGAAATTGGAAGATGGTTCTGTTTATGCGCATAAAGGAACGTTGCAGTTTTCAGATGTCACAGTGGATTCCAGCACCGGTTCAGTGATCTTAAGAGCACAGTTTGCCAATCCGGATAAATTATTATTACCCGGTATGTATGTGCGTGCGGTTGTGGTGGAAGGCATAAAAGAAAATGCTATTTTGGCCCCGCAAAGTGGGATCAGTCGCAATACTAAAGGCCAAGCCACAGCGATGGTGGTCAATAAAGAAGGAAAAGTGGAAGCCCGTGTTTTACAAGCTGGCCGCACCATTGGGGCTAACTGGTTAATTGAGAAAGGCTTGTCAGCAGGAGACCAATTGATTGTAGAAGGTTTACAAAAAATTCGTCCTGGCGCTTCGGTTCAGGCTGTACCAGCCGAGTCAGTTACTGCTAACGCTCAATAAAGCCCAATACACGGAGATCCCTAATGTCACGATTTTTTATCGATAGACCTATTTTTGCCTGGGTACTAGCCATCGTTGTTATGCTGGCCGGTATACTGGCGATTAAAGCGTTACCTATTGCACAATATCCGTCTATTGCCCCACCCGCTATTAGCGTTAGTGCTAATTATCCTGGTGCATCCGCCCGTACGCTTGAAGATACGGTTACCCAGGTAATAGAACAAAAAATGAAAGGTTTGGATGGCTTGATGTATATGTCATCTACCTCTGAATCTAATGGCTCAATGAGTCTGACGTTGAGTTTTACTGCCGATACCAATCCGGATATTGCTCAGGTTCAGGTGCAAAATAAATTAGCACTGGCCACGCCATTATTACCGCAAGAAGTGCAGCGTCAGGGGGTTTCAGTCGCTAAATCCGCACGTAACTTTTTGTTGGTGGCCGGCTTTGTTTCTGAAGACGGCAGCATGAACAACATTGATATAGGTGACTATGTTGCTTCCAATGTACAAGATATTATTTCCCGCGTTGATGGGGTGGGTGAAGTTCAGCTGTTTGGTTCCCAATACGCAATGCGTATCTGGCTTGATCCGGCCAAACTGTTAAATTACAAACTGACTCCTGCGGATATTAGTGCTGCTATTAGTGCACAAAATGCTCAAGTGTCAGCCGGTCAGTTAGGTGGCATGCCTGCAGTTGAAGGGCAGCGACTTAACGCCACCGTAACGGCACAAAGCCGTTTGCAAACCCCCGAACAGTTTCGTGACATTCTGGTTAAAACCGAAAGCAACGGTTCAGTTGTGCGTTTGGGCGACGTTGCCAAAGTGGAATTGGGCGGTGAAAACTATGGTGTGGTTGCTCGGTTTAATGGTAAACCGGCATCTGGTCTTGCCGTTAAACTAGCCAGTGGCGCCAATGCTCTGGATACTGCCACCGGTGTGAAAAAAGCGCTTGCCGATTTATCACCTTCCTTCCCGCAAGGGTTAAAAGTAGTCGTACCTTATGACACCACGCCTTTTGTTGAGTTATCGATTGAAAAAGTAGTCAGTACCTTATTCGAAGCCGTGGTATTGGTCTTTTTGGTGATGTACCTGTTCCTACAGAATTTCCGCGCCACATTAATTCCTACTATTGCAGTTCCGGTGGTGTTATTGGGAACCTTTGCCATCCTGTCAGCCTTTGGTTTTTCCATCAACACGTTAACCATGTTTGCCATGGTGCTCGCCATCGGTTTGCTGGTGGACGATGCCATCGTTGTGGTTGAAAACGTTGAACGGGTGATGACCGAAGAAAATTTATCGCCGATTCAGGCCACTCGTAAATCTATGGATGAAATTAAAGGCGCACTGGTCGGCATTGCCATGGTGCTCTCTGCGGTGTTTGTGCCGATGGCGTTTTTCCCGGGATCTACCGGGGTTATTTATCGTCAATTCTCAATCACTCTGGTTTCTGCGATGGGATTATCGGTATTAGTCGCGTTGATATTAACCCCGGCATTATGTGCCACCCTGTTAAAGCCAAGCCATGTGCATACCAATGGCTCGCTGATAGGCAAGTTTTTCTCCGGATTTAATCGTGGTTTTGAGCGCACTAACAAAGGCACGCAGAGCTTTACCAGTCGGATGGTCAAGCAAAGTAAACGTTACTTGCTATGTTATGCCCTCATATTTGGCGGTATGGTGTATATCTTCAGTCAGTTGCCATCTTCTTTTTTACCCGATGAAGATCAAGGCATTTTATTTAATCAGGTGGTGTTACCTGCCGGCTCGACAACTGAGCAAACATTAAAAGTATTGGAGAAAATGGAGCATCATTTTCTGGTTGATCAGAAAGAAGCCGTTAAAGCCGTCTTTACGGTTGCCGGCTTCAGTTTTGCCGGTTCTGGTCAGAATGCCGCAATTGGTTTTGTTAACTTAAAGCATTGGGATCAACGTCAGCGTGCTGATTTATCAGTAGGCGCGGTGGCGGGCAAGGCAATGGGCTTTTTCTCGACAATTAAGGAAGCCTTTGTGTTTGCTTTTGCTCCTCCTGCGGTTGTTGAATTGGGCACCGCCAATGGTTTTGCCATGTATCTGCAAGATCGCGCTGGTTTGGGTCACGATCAATTACTACAAGCTCGGAATATGTTGTTAGGCATGGCAGCGCAAAGCCCGATTCTGGCTGGTGTACGCCCGAATGGCCAGGAGGATATGCCGGAATTGTCACTGGATATTGATTTAGCCAAAGCTGAAGCATTAAAAGTAAGCCAAGGCGCGATTAACAGTACTTTATCAACGGCGTGGGGGAGTAGTTACGTTAATGACTTTATTGACCGTGGTCGAGTGAAAAAAGTATTTTTGCAAGGTACCGCTGATAGCCGCATGGCACCGGAAGATCTAAACAAGTGGTATGTGCGCAATAGTAATGGAGAAATGGTGCCCTTCTCTGCTTTTGCCAGTTCACACTGGACCTATGGCTCACCACGTTTGGAAAGATACAACGGATTTTCATCCATGGAAATTCAGGGGGCAGCGGCTCCTGGCTACAGTACCGGACAGGCAATGGATGAAATGGAGCGCTTGGTAAAACAACTGCCCAATGGAATTGCTTTTGAATGGACCGGGATTTCTTACGAAGAGCGTTTAAGTGGAGGTCAGGCACCATTGTTGTATGCCTTGTCCTTGTTAGTGGTTTTTCTGTGTTTGGCCGCACTGTACGAAAGCTGGTCGATACCGGCATCGGTAATGATGATTGTACCGCTTGGGGTCTTTGGTGCCGCTGTCGCCGCTTGGTTGGCTGGTCTGTCTAACGATATTTATTTACAGGTGGGTTTACTGACCACCATTGGGTTAGCGTCTAAAAATGCCATTCTGCTAGTTGAATTTGCCATTCATCGAATGGAGCAGGGATTAGGTGTGGTTGAGGCTGCGATTGAAGCTGTTCGTTTGCGTTTGCGGCCAATCCTAATGACGTCAATGGCCTTTATATGTGGTGTATTACCGCTAGCGCTAGCTTCAAGTGCCGGCTCAGGCGCACAGAATGCGTTGGGTATTGCGGTGATAGGTGGAACTCTGGCGTCATCGATTTTGGCCATATTGTTTGTGCCGTTATTTTTTGTGTCTGTGCGTCGACTCTTTCCGGCTAAGCAAAAAGCCAGTGAGGATGATGCCTAATATCGGGCATAAAAAGGCGACTATCGAATATTAGTTACGAATTCAGTGGACGAGTGAGGTAATAATGATGATTGACTGGCAACTAATGGGGCTAATGTTAGCCCCGGTGATGGCCTATTTGTTCGGTGCAATGCTGTTATCTATGCTGGAATGTGAAGCAGAGCGCTGAGCCGTGCAGTAACAAAATCTAACCGATACTATTGTTCACTGCATAACTCCGGTTTTTAATCTGATAGAATAAGCAGATTACAGCCGTACTTAAGGAATTCGTTATGAGTAGAACCGTATCTTGCCAATATTTGAAAAAAGACGCAGAAGGTCTGGATTTTCAACTTTACCCCGGTGAATTGGGTAAGCGCATTTTTGACAATATTAGTAAAGAAGCGTGGGCACTTTGGCAAAAAAAGCAAACCATGCTAATTAACGAAAAAAAGTTAAATATGATGGATGCCGAGCATAGAAAATTTTTGGAAGGTGCTATGCAAGACTTTTTATTCGAAGGCAAAGATGTCGAAGTAGAAGGTTACACACCACCAGAAAAATAACGGTTAAAGATGGTATTCTTGGTAAAGTTGAACGAAATAGAAGCATTCAGTCACAATATTGTTTAAACAGTAAGCAAAGAAACATTTTTAGTAAAAAAGAGGTTGACTTAAAACCGCGAAATCCGTTTAATACGCATCCCTAAGCAGTGCACCGATAAATATTTACTGCTTAACCAGTTTTGTGCCCAGATAGCTCAGTCGGTAGAGCAGAGGATTGAAAATCCTCGTGTCCTTGGTTCGATTCCGAGTCTGGGCACCATTATTCAACGAAGCCCCGCAAGTTATTGCGGGGCTTTTTTGATTCTGATGTCCCAAAGTAATAAGCGATTCCAGGCGGTGCATGAATTCTTTTGGGGTTTGCTTATTCCACTAGTGCGGTATTGTCAGATAAAGGCTTATTAACTGGTGCCAGACTTTTCTTCACCAGTAATACAGCCGCTTCATGTTGGGCATGTACAAATGAATTAATTGCGATGCCGTTTAAGGCCGCTTTTTCTTCGAGGCTATTAATTTTCACCACCAGATTGGCATGGGGATAGTAGTCGAGGACGGCTTGGCAAATAATCTTTTTATTCAGCAAGGTATTCACCGTGATGATCACACTGGCGGATTGCTCTACTTTTAACGACTCCAGCACCGGACGTTTGTCCAAGTGTCCAAAATAAGCCATGTAGCCTCGTTCTCTGGCTAGCAGTACGTGCTGCAAGTTATCTGAAATAATTAAAAAATCGATACCGCGTTTATCCAGCTCTTTGGCCACAATTCGGCCGACGATGGCAAAGCCACAGATAATGGTGTGGTTGGTGTTGTTAATCGGGGTAATTTTATCCGATTCAAAAAACTCCACGACAAAATAAGAGGCCAGTTTATAAATATTGTTGACCATAAAGGGAGTAATAATCATCGATAAAACAGTGACTAAAATCAGAAAGCTGCCCAGCTCTTCAGATACCAGATGCTCACCAATAGCCAAAGTGAATATGGCAAAAGAAAACTCACCAATCTGGCATAACGCTAAGGCCGATTTAATTGAATCACTCTTATTTGATTTACGTTTCATCAAGGCATAAATGATTAATGCTTTGACTAACATGGTGAAGATCAACACCCCAAACACTAAATAGAGGTGAGTGGAGAAATACAAAATATCGATTTTAGTACCAATCGAGAAGAAAAAAGCGCCGAGCAGAATATCTTTATAAGAGGCAATATCCGATTCGACTTTGACGTGGAACGTGGTCTCGGCAATGATCATTCCGGCAATAAAGGCCCCTAATGAATAGGTAAAACCCATTTCGTGGGCCAGCAAAGATGCTCCGATAACAATAGTGAGTACCGAGCCTAAAAACAGCTCTTCCAACTTGGCATTGGTGGAAAAATGCAATAACCACTCAATCAGTTTTTTGCCTAGCGTGAACATAAAAACGATGACCAGCGTGGCTGAAAGCAGGGTCTTGAGTACGACATCGCCAATAGATAATTGATCATTAGCCAAGAAGCTGATGAGTAATAAAATGGGGATGACCGCCAAATCCTGAAAGACCAGGATTGCCACTGATTTTTCACCATAAGGGGTGACAATATCTTTGGATTTTTTTAAATAGGTCAGCACAATGGCGGTGGAAGACAAACTAAATGCCAACGCGATTATAATTGACGAGGTGGTATTCAGCTGAAATATAAAATGGGCAATGGGGAATATTACCAGTGCGCTTAATACCACTTGAAGAGTGCCATTGAGCAACACGATTTCTTTCATTTTTTTCAGTTTGGAAAAGGAAATCTCCAAACCAATAGTAAACATCAAGAAAACAATGCCAAACTCGCCAATCAGCTCTAGAGAATCGAGATCCTGACTGCCATTAAAATGAAAAATATTGCTGATGATAGTACCGGTAAAGATATAACCGATAATGTGCGAGATAGAAAACTTCTTCAGCACAATATTCAGCACACTGGCAATCGCTAATGAAATAAAGATGATTATCAGGGTCGAATCCATACATTAGCCTCGGGTGATTTAGCAATAAATCAACAGTCTTATAACAAAAAGTTAAAAAACATAGGTTGTTTTGTCCTCATTGATATAAGTAGCATAAGCGCGGGTGTGAATATAGTCCAATGCTTTCCGAAAATAGCACGG
>NZ_JBLWWF010000015.1:0-126230 GCF_048268085.1 Neptunicella sp.
GTGGATAGTAATGAAACCGCAGTGGAGCATTGATATAAAAAAGGCGGATCGACAAGATCCGCCTTCGGGGAAAAATTGAGAGATTAAGTTAAATCCATACCTTGAATAACTTCAGCGGCAATTTCAGGCGCAGTTGCCACCGGCTTTTTATGTAAATCATCTTTTAACTGACCTTTACGGTGCATTAGTGCGGCATCGAGTTTTTTGGCTGCTTTGGCAATGGCCGGGTACATTACTTGATCTTTACCTGATGCGGCCAGGCGGCTGCCTTCGTAGTTGGTGACCAATTCAACCTCAAATTCACCATGTTCTTTGGCGATAATGGCATCGATGGCAATGAGAGAGGGAAAATGGCTGGCTAATTTCGATAATTTTTGTTCGACGTGTTCTCTAACGCTATCACTGATTTCTACGTGGTGGCCTGAAAGTTTAATCTTCATAGGTTTTCCTTTTTCAATTAACGTTACTACTGTCTTACTACTTTGTTTTTCTTTATCTTATAAATAGAGCTTGGGCCAATTTGACGATAATACAAGTAGGCTAAGTGTAATTAGGCATGGAATTTGGCGAGTTTGCTTATTGTTTAACCAGATTGACCGTGGCTTAAGCGATATAATTAGGTTTTACGGTTATGCCTATATCATTTTCGGAAGGATCAGTTATGTGTTCTCAATTTTTACGTACTATCGCCTTATCCATGCTGTTTTTAGTCAGTACATCGACCATTTCAGTAGCGAAAGAGGTTAATCAACCGACATACACTGATGCCGAGTTAAACCAGCAATCAGTGATGGCGGTATTATGGACGCAAGTGTCAGGAGAATATCGCGCGTTGTCCTATCAGGCATTTAATGTGGCTAAAATGAGTCTGGATAATTATTTGGCGACCCACAAAGGTAACAAGAAAGTGGCGATTGTGGTGGATGCTGATGAAACAGTAATCAACAACTCGGCCTATAATGCATGGTTAATTAGTCAAGAGAAGAGCTACTCGCAACCTACTTGGCAACAATGGATGCAAGCTGCTGAAGCACAGGCGATGCCCGGCGCTACAGAATTTTTAAACTATGTAAAACAACAGGGCGCAGAAGTATTTTACATTACTAACCGTTACGAAAAAGGCCGTGCTGGTACAATGAAAAACATGCAGGCACTGGGTTTTCCTTTTGTGGATGATCAGCATTTGATTTTGCGCACCGACACCGGTGACAAAGAGCCTCGTCGTCAACAGGTGCTGGTTAATTATGATATTGCCTTATTTATGGGCGATAACCTGAGTGATTTTTCTAATCAACTGGCAGCGGATAGCCTGACTGCAACCCGTACCGCGGTAGATAAAAACAGCACGCTGTTTGGTAGCCGGTATATTGTGCTGCCTAATCCCATGTATGGTGACTGGGAAGGTAAGGTTTATCAGCATGACTGGAGTGCCACTGCCAAACAAAAGAGTGATATGCGTCACGCCCATCTTAATGCTTGGGTTCCACAATAATATCGATGCCTAGCTCCAATAAATTATTACAAGGTCCGATTCATAAGGCGTTGTTATCGTTAGCTATTCCAATTGTATTGAATCAAATTTTACAATCGGCCTACCAATTAACGGATGCCTTCTGGGTAGGGCGATTGGGGGCTGATGAAGTCGCTGCTGTGTCAGTCAGTATGCCGGTTACCTTTTTAGTTATCGCTTTAGGAGCCGGTCTTGCGATGGCAGGGGCAACATTATCGGCTCAATATATGGGCGCGAAAAAGTTCGATATGGTCAACCATGTGGCGGCACAAACCATGTTGATGGTGATACTGGTTGCCATTGTGCTGGGATTGAGCGGCTATTTACTTTCCCCTTATTTTTTACATTTGTTGGGCGTTAGCCAATCGGTGTATGACAACGCATTGAAGTTTATGCATGTCTCATTTATTGGCGTTATCTTTGTGTTCACCTTTGCCATTTTTCAGGCCATTATGCGTGGAGTCGGGCAGGTTAAAGTACCGTTATTTATTGTGTTGGGAACGGTTCTATTAAATTTTTTTCTTGATCCTTTATTTATTTATGGTTGGGGGGAGTATGACGGATTGGGCGTCATGGGTGCCGCCTTGGCTACCCTGGTCACACAAGGCTTAGCGGCAATTTGCGGGATCACAATCTTTTTGAAGGGCCGTCATGGGATACATGTCACTCTGCAACATTTCAAACCTGACTTTGCCTATATTAAGCGCGCATTTTTTCTTGGAGCGCCAGGTTCAGTGGAGTTAGCCGCCCGTGCACTGGGGTTAATTATGCTGTCTTTTATCGTGGCGAGTTTTGGCACCATCACCATTGCGTCTTATGGCGTGGGCTCAAATATTTTACAGGTCGTCACTATTCCGGCCATGGGATTATCGATGGCGGTCTCGACGTTAGTCGGGCAAAACTTAGGGGCAAACCAAATTGAACGTGCCGCTAAAGTGGCGGTGATTGGTGCAACATGGGGATTGGTTGCATTAACTATTATCGGTGGATTAGCCTATTGGTCTGCCCCACAGTTAGTCGCTTTTTTTATTCCTGATGATCAACAAGTGATTGAGCACGGAGCGCAGTTTGTTCGGATTATGTGCTTGAGCTGGGGATTTATTGGCGTGCAGCTGTGTATTGTCTCGACTTTTAGGGCATCAGGTAATATGGTCAATGCGATGTTACTGTCATTGTTATCTCAGTGGGTGTTTCAATTTCCACTGGCATATATTTTATCCAAGCATACCAGTTTACATGCCGTTGGTATCTGGTGGTCATTTACGATTACGAATATCTTAATCGCATTGGTATCAATAGTTTGGTTTGCTCGAGGTAGTTGGAAGAAAACCCGTTTAACAGAAGATGATAAAAACATTGTGCATATATCTGAAGAAACAATGATTGAAATTGATGATCGTCATGCTTAGCGGCTGTTGATTTATTGAAATTTCATCGTTTATCTATATGCTGCCAGAACGTGGATGAAACAGGGGGCTTGCATGCCAAGAACAGATTTGTATCAAATGGGAGTGGTTGGTCGAGTGCTGTGCGTAAAGCTTAAAAGCATTTCTACCAAAGCTTTAGTTGAGCAACTTCTTGATGAGGTTCAATATCTTGTTAAAGATATCCAGCATGAACCTTGGGCAGCCTATGTAGATATACGCGACTGGATCATGCCAAGCATGGAGGCATTAAATGGCTTCCAGGGTATTTATGATTGGTGTGCCGATAATAATCAAACTCATGAAGCGACAGTGTGTCGTTTTGATACCCAGAAAAATATTATTGGTGATGTATCCAGCTATGAACCTGAATTTCATTTTTTTACCCAAAATGCCCAGGAAGCCGTTCAATGGCTTAATCAACAAGGGTTTGAGTTTGCCTTGCCCGACGGCTTCTAATTATCTAACACATCGTTGAGAACAATCATGCAGCAATCATATCCTATTGGTGTTCCCGGCCAAATCTGGAATAGCCAACACAAAAAACAATGGTTTGAGCAACAAACTATCAAACGGTCTTATAAGCAGGAAGTACTAGGTAAAATAGCCGGTCTGCATTCGCTTTTTGAAGTTATTCAATACGGAGCATTGCCTTACGATACGGACAAGTATCCAGTCTTCATTCTTAAATCATCCAATTGGCAATTGGATCGGCCTGTTATATTAATTACCGGTGGTGTACACGGCTATGAAACCAGTGGTGTGCAAGGGGCATTGCGTTTTGCCGAGACAGTAGCGTCCAAATACGTCCAGCAGGTTAACTTTTTAATTGCTCCGTGTTTGAGCCCTTGGGGCTATGAAACCATTAATCGCTGGAATCCTGATGCAATTGATCCTAACCGTTCCTTTTATGCCAATAGTCCCGCGGCGGAACCCCGTTTATTAATGGAATATTTGCAATCTCTCAATATAGAATTAACCGCTCATTTTGACTTGCACGAAACCACTGATACGGACAATTCTGAATTTGGTCCGGCTTTGGCCGCCCGTGATGGAGTGGAAAACGAAGAATGGGAAATTCCCGATGGCTTTTACACCGTAGGCAATAATCAAAATCCACAACCTGAATTTCAACAGGCGGTCATTGCTGCGGTTGAAAAAGTAACCCATATTGCCCCTGCGGATAAATGGGGCAAAATAATAGGTACGCCGCAGGAACAAAAAGGTGTGATTAATTACGACATGGCCAAGTTAGGGCTATGTGGTGGCTTCAGCAATGCGACATATGTCACTACCACGGAAGTTTATCCGGATAGCCCAAGTGCGAATGATGAAATCTGCATTCAGGCACAAGTGGCCGCTATCACTGGTGGATTGGATTACATATTAGCCTAATCGCCTAGCATTTCTCTTAGTTTACGTTCGGCGATTTCTGCCGGACTCAATTGATCATCCGGTTTTTTACTCCCATCAGCATCTGCCGCTTCATCACCAAATAAAGCGGCAAGCTTGGCTTTGGCTTGCTGATGTTTCTGACGTAGTGGTGTCTGGACATCGGAATTGGGAGAGAAATAATCACAAAAGTTGGCACTTTCCCGATCCGATACATGCTCAGCCCGTTCCTCTTTACAGTCTCCCCAACCACTATTATCAAAATGATCGCACATACGGCATACATGCTGATCAGCACCACAACTCGCGCATTCCTCGCGTCGGGACATTGGCAGTATCACATTGGTTAAACGGTTACCGCATTGCCAGCAATGAAAATGATCTGACACACACTTCCCCTTGATTGCGTAAATGATGCTTTAAAGGATAGGGAAGTTGTCTCACAAAATCTATGTAACTGACCTAAAGATACCCGGTCTTTTTATTGAAATGCCCGATTATCCAACATTTACGTTGCTTTGCGGTATCGAGTGTTATTTTTTACTCATGGTGTTGTTAAACAACCGGTAAAAGGTTTGGGCAAAGTTTGTTTTATGTGCCGCTTTAGGTTGGTTGTTTGTTGTTGTATTCGTCATGTTGTGTCTCCTATGAAGGTTAATTTCTGATTCGAGCCACAGTCTAGAACCTCAAGTTAACTTGAGGTAAAGTGTTTTTTACGATTTATTTTCTGATCAGGAATTTTAAGTGGAACAAGCGAACCTGACGGTAGGTTATGTGGCTAAACGCTGTGGTGTTAAGGTTTCCACCCTGCATTTTTATGAAGACAAGGGACTGATCCAAAGCTGGCGCAATCAGGGAAATCAGCGGCGTTATAAACGGGATGTGTTGAGGCGGATATCGGTGATTAAGGCTGCGCAAAAAATGGGACTAGCTCTGGAGGATATTAAAGCTGCGTTTATACAGCTACCTAACCAGAGGACGCCTGATAAAGAGGATTGGGCCCAATTGTCGGCGATATGGCGAGCGCAGTTGGATGCGCGTATTGCCTATATGCAACGATTGCGCGATTCATTAACCGGCTGTATTGGCTGTGGCTGCCTGTCGATGACAAAATGTCCGCTTTATAACCCCGATGATATTTTGGCTGAAGATGGTGTTGGGCCAGTGATTCTGGATAGGGCTAAGGAATAGTATCTGTCACTTTGTTGTCATACTTGTTCGTTACCGTCGCTATAGAATTTTTGATTTTGTAATCGGCATTGAAAAAGCTAAAACGTTATCAGTACGAACGCTATGCGGTGTTGTGCAAACTGGCTTATCCACTGGTTTTTGATCATGTCTCTTTGGGGTTTTCTGAACAGGGGTACGCTGAAATTGCTAATCGTTCCGGGCAGGTTATCGCTCGTATTCTGTGGCAACAGGATAAAAAGGAAGTCATCGTGGTATTCCGTGGTTCACAATCGTTAAGTGACTGGTTTATCAATTTATGCTGTTTACCCAAACGCAAACGGTTTGCCAATATTCGTTACGCAGTGCATATGGGATATGATCATTTACTCAATCAATCTACCACTCGACGCGGGCAACAGAGCGCTGAACGATGCAGTATTTATCAGCAGATAGAAAAGGTACTCGATCCCCTCATAGCATCCGGTAAGCGAATCAGTTTAACCGGTCATTCTTCCGGTGGGGCGTTGGCAATATTGGTGGCGGACAGGTTAGAACGCCGTTATCAGGGGGCGATCAAGCGGGTAGTCACTTTTGGTCAACCTTCACCGGGATTTCGCAGTTTTCGTAAGCATTATTTATTGCACATGCGTACCTATCGTATTTGCTGTGATCTGGACATTATTACCTTTTTACCACCGTTTCCCGGCATTTTTGCTCATGTTGGGCGCAGTTTGTGGCTGCATAATGAAAGAATTTACGAAAATATCAGGCCATCGGTCAGGCTATACAAAACCCTGCTTAGTTGGATCATCTCACCGATTTCCTACCACTACATGAATAAATATATCCGTAATAAAGATTTTTTCGACAAGCGTTAGTGGTTGTCTGGTGATAGCTGACTGTTCTGGTTACTATTGACCCGTTTTATTACCCATGGGCAGAAGTATTCAATGGAACTTGAACGATGAAAATTATTGTTGGATTGTTATTGGTTAGCCTGTTGACTGCGTGTAGCAGTGCAACTAATCCTGTTTCGCGCGCAGGGATTCAAGGCGTGATTGAGGTAGAGCAACTGGTTGATGGTTACCCTGATTTTTCCGATGAATACCATCGTTTCCAGCCCACAGAACGAGATTTCCAAAGAATGCGGAAACTGGAGGGGAAATCCATATTGGTGTTATTTGGGCTTTGGTGCCATGACAGCCAGCGGGAAGTCCCTCGCTTGATCAAACTCGTCGAGGGCTCGGGGGTGAAGTTAGCCAAAATGACATTGCTGGCGGTGGATGCCAACAAGCAAGAGTCGTCAGGTTTGGCGGAAAAAATGTCGCTCCGTTATACCCCGACCATTATTTTGCTGCAAAACGACCATGAATTAGGTCGAATAACAGAAAAACCAACGCGTTCACTGAGTGAAGATCTGGTTAGTATGTTAAAAAGTGCCGATTAATGTTTTTTGTTTAACTGATTCAGTGTGTCCGACAAACTATTCAGTAAATGTTGATTTTTACTGACGACGGTATTGATTTCACTGGCAGAACTACTGGCTTTTGATGCCAGATTCCGCACTTCGTCGGCCACTACCGAGAAACCACGACCGGCTTCACCGGCTCTGGCCGCTTCTATGGCTGCATTTAGAGCCAACAGATTCGTTTGTTCGGCAATGGCATTAATACTGGACACCATTTTGTTAATATTTTCACCGGAACTGATCAGTTCCTTCATCACCGAATCACTATTTTTAACCACCATTTGCCGGTCGGTGATGTCTGAGCCATACATAATAATTTTTTGCACTTTACCATACGGATCCTTGATGGCACTGAAGGTGGCTGCAATACCGAAATAGTGTGAGTCGATATTTATATCAATATCCTTGACCACACTTTGTTCATTCATGAGCAGATCTTTTTGTTCGCTATCAAGATATTGTTCCCAGCTTTTAATCGCTTTACCAAATTTGTCGCTGGGAATATGTAATTGTTTATCCGAATAATGATTCATTTCGATCAATTTGCCATTTAAGTCCCATTCAATTAATAAGTTTGAACGACCAATGGCATCAAAACGGGTTTGAAATTCCAATGACGCGGATTTTACCTTGGTAATGTCTGCCAAAATGGCAATAAAACCTTGATGGATACCATGTTTGTCATGCACCGGGTTGCTGGTGACTGACACCCAAATAGGGGTGTCATCTGCTCGATGAATTTCAATTTCATCATAGAAGGCTCGTGGTAAATCCAGCTCATTTTCGATACGTTTACGCGTTTGTGGATCGGTTTTGGGACCGACTAAAATATCACGAGTTCTTCCTCCGATAGCTTCATCCGGACGGTAACCCGTCATACTGGTAAAGCCTTTATTGACATACTGAATAACACGCTCAGCATTGGTAATAATAACCGAGTTATCGGTTTCATTAGCCACCATGGAGAGGAGTTGAAATTCTTTGCGCTGTTCCACTTCCTCGGTTATGTCGTTAGCAAACTTGACCACTTTGAGGATACGGCCATCGGGACTTTTGATTGGATTATAAGTGGCATGGATCCAGACTTCTTTGCCACTTTTGGTAATGCGTTTGTACTCGGCGGTTTGATACTGGCCATCGTGTAGTCGTTTCCAAAAGGAGCGATAAGCTTCACTATTGGCCTCATCGGCAGCAACAAAAATTCTGTGATGTTTGCCTACGACTTCATCAAGACGATAGCCCATTAAGGCTAAAAAATTATCGTTGGCATGCAGTATTTTTCCATCAATATCGAACTCTATGACAGCCTGCGCACGATGGATTGCTTGCAATTGTGATTGATAGTTGGCTTTGTCGATTACTTGTTGGGTAACATCGGAAGCAAATTTGATAATCCGCTCTACTTTGCCATTTTTGATTATGGGGGTGTAGGACGCTTGTATCCAAACATCCTTGCCGGTTTTGCTGATCCGTTTAAATTCACCTGTTTGCGATTTTCCTTGACGCAAGTTTATCCAGAATTTTTCATACTCAGCACTGTTTGCAGTGTTCGGATCGACAAAAATTTTGTGATGTTTACCTACTACTTCATTAAGGCTATAGCCCATCAGGTTAAGGAAGTTGGCATTGGCCGTTTGAATGATTCCCTCCAGGGAAAACTGAATGACGGCCTGTGTCTCATTGATGGCCTTAACAATGTCATCTGAATTCGATTTACGGTTGAACATAATAATGTCACTTCTCCATTATGAACAATGACTTAACTATATAAGGTTCAACTGTTAAGCGTAGACAGTATTTTGCTAAATGCTATTTAGTCATTACTTTAATGTATGGATTAAGACTCGAATTATTCTTATAAATCAATACGGAACGTGAATTGCTAACTGTTCGTTTTTTGCAGTTAACAATACATGAATGTTAATAACGAAGTGTTCTATAAGAGCGATGTGAAACTTATTAGTGTTTGGTTTTTTTAGTCTTTTAATGGTTATTTCTGTTTATATTGACCTAATTGCAACAAATCTATAACATGCATGTAAGCGCTTTCATTTTTTGTTTGCAGTTTAATCGACAGGAAGTGTCAAATAAATACGCCCGGGGTCAGCAATGACATTGTTTCCACTCTTTACCGTTAAGTAGCCTTAGCCATCATGAAAATATCTTTACCCGTAGAGTCGATCTTAAACACAAAGCAATTTACTTTTGGTGTCGCCACTGCATCATTCCAAATAGAAGGGGCTGCAGAGTCTCGACTTGACTGCATTTGGGATACTTTTTGTGCGACTGAGAATAAAATCAAGGATCAGTCGAATGGTTTGGTTGCTTGTGATCATATTAATTTATGGCAGCAAGACGTTGAGTTAATCGACAGCTTAGGTGTTGATGCTTATCGTTTTTCAGTTTCATGGCCACGGGTTATCAATCGTGATGGCAGTTTGAATCAACAAGGTGTCGATTTTTATATCGGTTTACTGGATCGGTTAATTGAAAAGGGGATTAAGCCTTTTGTCACCTTGTATCATTGGGATTTACCACAATTTCTGGAAGATGAAGGTGGCTGGTTAAATCGTCAAACTGCATTTCATTTTCGTGATTATGTGGAGCTGATTAGTCAAGCCTTTGGTGACAGGGTGTACTCTTACGCTACGTTAAACGAACCTTTTTGTAGCGCTTATCTGGGTTACGAAATTGGTATTCATGCGCCCGGTAAAGTCGGCAAACAATATGGTAAAAAAGCGGCTCATCACTTGTTATTAGCCCATGGCTTAGCGATGCAGGTTTTACGTAAAACCAGTCCAAAGGCGCTCAATGGCATTGTACTCAACTTTAGCCCTTGTTATGCCGAAAAAGACACCGCTGAAGATAGGGCTGCTGCCCAGTTGGCCGATCAGCACTTTAATCAGTGGTATATTCGCCCATTGATGGAAGGACGTTACCCAGACATTATTGAGCAACTTCCCGAGTTACATAAACCGGATATAGAGCCGGGAGATTTAGCCATTATTGCCCAACCGTTGGATTATATCGGAATTAACTATTACACCCGGGAAGTGTATAAAGCAGATGCTAAAGATGGCTTTGCTAACGTAGAAAAAACAATTATGCCGCTAACCGAAATGGGCTGGGAAGTCTATCCACAAGGCTTGACAGATATTTTGGTTTCACTACATCAACGTTATCAGTTGCCACCCGTTTATATTACCGAAAATGGTGCGGCGATGGCGGATAAGCTCGAAAACGGTCAAGTGAATGATGTGGATCGAGTCGCATATTTTGATAGCCATTTGAATGCAGTTAATCAGGCGATCGAGCAAGGCGTCAACATACAGGGCTATTTTGCCTGGAGTTTAATGGATAACTTCGAGTGGGCCGAAGGCTATGAAAAGCGCTTCGGTATTGTCTATGTGGATTACGTTAGTCAACAACGTACAATTAAAGCTAGTGGTCTGGCCTATAAAGATTTTGTCTCGCAGCGCCATGATACAACTCGTTCAACTTCTTCATATTAAGGGCTGACCATGCTGACTATTAAAGAAAAAATTGCTTACGGATTGGGTGATACAGCCAGTAATATCGTGTTTCAAACGGTGATGTTATTTTTGTCATTTTTCTATACGGATGTATTTGGTATTTCACCGGCTATTGTTGGAACATTATTTTTAGTGGTGCGTATTTTTGATGCGGTTACCGATCCGTTGATGGGAGCGATGACCGATAGAACCAATACTAAATATGGAAAATTCCGGCCGTATTTATTGTGGATGGCGTTACCCTTTGGCGTTATCAGCGTTTTAGCGTTTACCACACCAGACTTATCGGATCAGGGCAAAGTGATTTATGCGTTTGTCACTTATGCATTGTTGATGGCAGCCTATACGGCAATTAATATTCCTTATTCCGCTTTAGGTGGGGTGTTAACCGCGGATCCTAAAGAACGGGTCTCGGTGCAATCATATCGTTTTGTCTTTGGTATGTTAGGTGGCTTACTGGTTACCGCCTTTACGTTGCCTTTAGTCGAATGGTTTGGGCATGGAGACAAAGCCAAGGGGTATCAACTTACAATTGCAGCCATGAGTGCGTTAGGCGTGTTGATGTTTATCGTGTGCTTTGCCGGTACCAGGGAACGCGTTTTTCCACCCAAGTCGCAAGATTCCAGCTTTAAGAATGATTTAAGATGCCTGTGGCAAAATGATCAATGGCGCATTTTAAGCGTGGCGGCACTCTTTGTCTTATTCGGTATTGTGATGCGTAATACGGTCGCTATTTATTACGTTAAATATTATCTGGGTCGTGAAGATATGATCACTCAATTTGTCACTATTGGCATGATAGGTAATATTCTGGGTTGTGCTGTAGCGCAGCCTTTGACGAAATATGTGTGCAAGGTGAAAGCCTATATCGTATTGCAAGTGATCTCTGCGGTGATCTGCGTATTAAGTTATTTTATTGGCAGTGATCAGATGATGTTAGCTACGGTCGTGTTTTTTGTCTGGAGCTTTTTATTGCAAATGGCGACTCCGTTACTATGGGCCAAAATGGCCGATACCGTTGATTATGGTCAATGGAAAACGGGAGTGAGGATCACTGGTATGACTTATTCGTCCATCGTATTTTTTATTAAAATGGGATTGGCTATTGGTGGAGCCGTGGTGGGATGGTTATTGGCTTATTATGGTTATCAGGCGGATATGGAACAGACCGCTGAAGCAAAACACGGAATCTTACTCTGTTTTACGGTTTATCCGGCCGTTGGTTTTATCATTGTGGCTTGGGTGATGCGCCGATATAAGTTAAATAATCAACAAATCAATAAAATTCAAACGGAATTACCTAATATTGCAGTATAGTGTCGACATAAAATGATGTAGTTTTCGTTAAGGAACAACAATATATGGCAACAATATATGAAGTTTCCAAATTGGCAGGGGTTTCTCTAGCAACGGTATCCAGAGTTACCAATGGCATCTCTTCGGTGTCAGAGAAAACCCGCCAAAAAGTATTAGATGCGATGGATGAACTCAATTACCGACCTAACTCTATCGCTCAATCACTGGCTTCAAATAAAACTGACACTATTGGTTATGTTGTACCGGAATTACACGGTTCTTTCTTTGGCTCGATGATGTCCGGGTCGGACAAGGTATTGCGTTCCGCCGGAAAACATATGTTTATCGCCCCCGGACACAGTAATGAAAAAGACGAAAAAGAAGCCATTGAAGTGTTATTGGGGCGTCGTTGTGATGCTCTTATTCTGCATTTAGAAGCAATTAGTGATGACTACCTGATTGATTTAGCGAAAGAAAACGTACCTTTTGTGGTGGTTAACCGTTATATCGAGTCAATCTCTGAAAATTGTATCAGTATGGACAACCGTTTAGGGGGCTATTTGGCAACCCAAGAGCTGATTAAACACGGTCATCGCTCAATTGCGTATATTGCCGGTTCACTATGGAAAGCGGATGCTAGAGAGCGCTTGGAAGGACATAAAAAAGCCCTGCAAGAAGCGAATATTCCTTATGATGACAGTTTGATGTATGAGGGGGACTTTCAGGGGCATGCTGGAGAAGAAGGGATCAGAGCGCTATTTAAACAAGGTAAGCCTTTTACCGCTGTTGCTTGTGCAAACGATGAAATGGCCTCGGGTGCAATTAATGCAATTCGGGAAGAAAACCTCAATATCCCCGAAGATATTTCGGTGGTCGGATTCGATAACGTTGAATACAGTAATTATCTCACTCCTAAATTAACCACTATTCATTATCCCATGGATGACATAGGTAAAATGGCGGCCAGCTGGATTTTAAATAAAGTCTACGATCGTCGTGCGATGGAATTAACTCATATTGTACAGCCTAAGCTTATCGTTCGTCATAGTGTCGCGGCCCCGAAAAGCTGAATTTGTTATTATTGAAAATCGACAAAAATATTAGCGGTTAGGCGACCTGTTACAGGCGAAGCATCAATATCCTTATCTAATTCAACTAGTCCGGTATGGAGCAGATAGCCAGGGTAAATGGCTAACCGGTTCGGCTTATATTCAATCTGGCTGTATAACTCGTAATGGTCATTACTTTGGGTGCAATATTCCATCGGTGGTTCGCCATGCTGTTGAATAAATTGTTGAGCTGATTTGACGTACTTGGCTTTCGTCGCAGGGGTAACGCATTCTGTGCCGCTTGGACGATGCCGAAAAAAGCCGGTATTGCCATGAGGCCTTTCATTTAAATAATGGATCACCGCAAAATAATATGGCTGTATGCTGTCAAAATGGGGCATACGTTGCACCAATTCTAACTCGTTAGGTTGATGTGTGATCAGTGAATAATAGGTCGCTTGGGGTTTAAGGTTTAAGTGCTGCGGAACCTGATATAACTGACACATTTGCAGATAAACACTTTGCAGCACCTTGATAACATAAGCACGGGGCAGGGAAGCGCGGTTACCCGGATAATAGGTACTTGCCTGATCAAACTGGGCAAATTCACACGCATGGCCAATAACCGGACGGGTATCGACTAAAAAGTCATCAATTAGCATAATTGGGGTTTGTTGATGACCAATTCGCTTAACCTGAATTTTTAATTGCGGATTAATGATACAGTTATCCGTTGACATCACAGTACTTCCGATTCTTTATTATTGCTCGCCTGCAGGGCAGTAGTGACGGATAAAATCAAGATGATCTGGCCATTTGCCGACTTTGCGTTTTACACCGTCTTTAACCGTTTTGAGAAATGATTGCAGTTCCTCGTCACTCATTAAATCAACAATCGGATGATATTGCTCCGGCATTAGCCCCTGTCCCAGCATGACTTGTACCCACGAAGTTTCACCAAATAGCTCATTGGGTTGTTTGAGTGCCTTGGCGCTTTGTCTGAACAACTCCATGCGGTGTTTTAAACTTTCCGGAATGGGGATAGAGCGGCAGTAGCGCCAAAACGGGCTGTCGGTTCTGTCGGTTAAATAATAATGCAGGATCACAAAGTCTTTAATATTATCAATCTCGGTCTGGGTCTGCTGATTGAATTCATCCACTTGAGCAGAATTGATACCATTGGACGGAAACATCAGCATTAGGCGTACAATTGACTGTTGAATAAGATGGATACTGGTGGATTCCAGTGGCTCAATAAAGCCGGATGATAGGCCAATGGCCACACAGTTTTTATTCCAGTGTTTACGTCGTACTCCGGTGCGAAACTTGATGACTCGCGGCTCGTTGAGCAACTCACCCTCGATGTTGTTAAGGAGCAATTGTTTGGCATCATCATCAGACAGATAACGACTACAAAATACTAAGCCATTTCCCGTCCTGTTTTGTAACGGAATACGCCATTGCCAACCTGAATCATGGGCGATAGAGCGTGTATAGGGGACGGGTTTGTTGATGGTGGTGGTTTGCACGGCAATGGCGCTATCACAGGGTAATAAATGGCTCCAATCTTCGTAGCCGGTATGTAATGCCTGTTCAATTAATAATCCTTTAAATCCGGTGCAATCGATAAACAAGTCGCCGTCGATTTGTTGGCCTGATGCCAGGGTTAATGACTGAATATGGCCGTTGTCTTCACGCAGGTTAACTTGCTGTATTTTGCCTTCAACGCGCTGGCAACCGTGTTTCTCGGCTAACTCGCGCAGGAATTTGGCATACAATCCGGCATCAAGGTGAAAGGCATAATTTTTATCTTGATTAGCCAAAACGGCAAAGCGCCCTTCGCGACAAGCCAGATGCTCCGGTATATAGTCACCCAGTTCCGAGACCAGATTTTGTTTCAGTCCCCTGAGCCAGAAATGCTGAAAACCGGCAGCCCAGCAATCCTGACCAAGAAAGCCGAAAGAGTGAATGTAGTCTTGCTCCACGTCTTTCCAATTTTCAAAGGCAATACCTAACTTGAATGTGGCATTGGTTGCGGCCATAAATTCCGCTTCGTTGATGCCGAGTAATTTATGAAATACCAGCAAGGTGGGGATAGTCGCTTCACCCACACCTACGGTAGGGATATCATCTGATTCAATCAGCGTGATATTCAGATTTTTACCTAATAACTTGCTTAGTGCTGCCGCGCACATCCAGCCTGCGGTGCCGCCACCTGCGATGATGACATTGTTAATTTTAGCGTTGTTCATTCGGGATTCTTCCTCAAAAAATGGTCCGAAGTCAGCCGGTTACACTTTTAATTTATTTAGCAATTCTGCGCGTAATTTTCGGGCTGAAACAGGATCTAATGGCTGGCTTAGCATGCCTTTGACCGCATCCGGGATATGGTCCATATCGCCTGGCTGATGTTCAAAAATATAATAATCAAACAAGGCCTTCCATGCTTTGCGTTGTGCTGGGGGTAAGTTACGTAGACTCAATATCGCCAATTTAAGAGCATTTTCGGGGCGGCCCATATAAGCAGGACTGTCACGCCACCAATGAGTCACCAGTACGTTAAATGGTGTGAGTGCCTCTACATGATGCCACCACATCCCAGGTAAATATAACGCATCACCGGGTTCAAGATCGGCCACTAAGGCCGCCTCCATGGCCTGTTTAAATTTAGGAAACTTGTCCAGATCGGGATTGGCAAAATCCACCAGACTAATATCCTGGCCGCCGGGTGATAACTCCATTGGACCCACATATAAGTTACTTACCTGTTCGGGGGGGAACAAGGTGTAGCGTCGCCGTCCGACGGCACAACAAGCCAAATTATTGGGAAAATCATAATGGGCTGCGATGCGGCTGCGATTGCCAATCCAGATATTGGTTAGTGGTTGTAAGTGTTCCAGGCCAACCGGATTTTGTTCAGCGAAACCGGGTAACCAGTTATTTACTGCTGCTGATGCCACATAAATAGTTGGGGGCTTTGGATCATGCTGATGATCAAATATACGTTGCAGGATCTGGTTTAGATCAGCTTTGACGCCATTGCAGTTAAAACCTGTCATGTCATCGTTATAAAATACTCGCCCCTCAACATCAGGTTCACCATAGGCGGTAAATACCAGAGTTCCGTTGTACAAACTACGTAAATACTCTGCGGCTTTGTCGGACGAATTCAAACCAGCCTGAACGATTGGCCAATGCTTAACAAACCCTTTTAGTACAACCGGATCATCCGATGACAACAGATCATCGGGAAACTGCCCTGGAGAGCAGTCGTCACGTTGTGCTACTTTTGCAGATACTGACAACATAATGGCGGAACGTCTCTATTGATCCAGCAACGCATTCTTGCGGTTCATCAAATTACGCACGTTAGCCTGTGAGGCAATTGCCATATAAATCGCCTGTAAATAGCCCTGACGGTGTAATTCTTCAAGCGCTTGGCCACTGAGCTCGTTGAGTTTGTCTTCATTGATAGTGTAGAACCCCAGCATTTGATATTGAGAGCCATCATTTAGGGTGACATCCAGTGTAAAGGATTCCAGTAGTTCCAGTTCAATTAACTGATTGATAAATTTTTCACTATCCAGCATGCCATGATGAATGACTTCTAACATATCTGCCATCATATCCAGATAAGGGGAGTTACCACCGTGATCTAGAAATAAGGCTTCGCCAGAGTCATGGTTAACCCGCGGATTGTCCATATCAATATGTAACATGCGTTGTTTTTTCTCTTCACCTTCTTCTTGTACGGTATGGATGCCGATAGAAAAAGGTTGTCGGGCGATAGTCAGCGGAATATAAGCGGCGTCCCATTGATTGTTTTTCAAAAAAAGATTTTCATCATTTTCAAAACCAAACAGTGCGATTGCGTGGAATTTGCCGGTATTGGCATCTTTTTGAAAAAACACCGGATAGTATGCCTGAAGGCTTCTGAACTCGGAGGGAAAAGTCAGACTGTACCAGACGTTGTCACCATAGGTTGCCGAACGTTCTGTGATTACCTTTACGTTCTGATGATCAACACTGTTTACTAATACATGTTTTGGCATAAATTGTCCTGAATAATATCTTGAGTGCGATGGCACGTAGTTAAATTTTGGGCAGACCCAATTGCTTTATTTTATTCAGCAATTCCCGATTAGAGGGCAGGGCTGCTAATAATTGTTTGCTTTGTTGCATATTTTGATTAAATAATTTTTCTGCCTGATTAAGCTTGTCGATTCGTTTTTTTCTTAGAGGATGGTCAGGCATATATCCCATTCCATACAAAACATATTGATAACTTGCCGCGGGAAACAACGCGTCTGTATGGGTTATATCATATTTACTGGGCAAATTACTTTGCCACAAGTTAAGCAGCTCGTTCAATGAATCTGGGTTAGTGGATTTGTCACGATGATCATGCCAGTAATCGGAATCACTGCGTTGACTCAAGGTATAATGTAACTTTAGAAACTCGATAATTTGTTGCCAGCGACCGGTGAATTTTTCATTAAAACGTTTGGCCACGCTATCCATTGCCGGGCGAGACTGGGGTAATTGTTCACATATCATTTGTGCTGATAGTTCTACCATTACCAGCGCGGAGGCTTCCAACGGTTCTATAAACCCCGCCGCCATGCCGACTGCGACACAGTTTCTATGCCAAAATTTTTGCCGGTATCCGGGCTGAATGGCTATTTTTCTGATTTCTGCCGATGAGGCTGCTTTGTCTCCCATCGCGGGTTGAATGTATTGGCGCAATTGCTGCTCAGCATCTTCGATGCGAGTATGTGCGCTGGAAAAGGTGTAGCCGACACCCCGTCGTGATGACAGCCCAATATCCCAAATCCAACCACTACTTTGCGCGGTAGACAGAGTATGGGAGGCAATTGGATCTTGCGGTTGTTGATAGGGTACGTGCACGGCGAGTGCGGTATCGTTAAATAAAAATTGTTTTTGACTAATAAACGGAATATCAAAATGCTGACCAATTAACAGGGCATTAAATCCACTGCAGTCAATAAATAAGTCACCTTCGACTTCACCTTGCTCGCGGGTTGTTACTGAGCGTATATCGCCATCTTCGTCTTGATTAACCTTGTCAATGTGGCCAATTAGATGTTTGACACCCAGTGTGTTAACGCAATGCTGTCTGAGTAATTCTGTGAATTTCCCCGCATCCAGATGGTAACCATAATTGGCGACATAGGCATATTCAGCGGTTGAAATTTGCTTGGGTGCCAGATTGTGGCGGGATAAATGCCCTTGTGGTGTTACAGCATCAGCCCAGCTGATTTGTTGACTGTGTGGCAACCAGTACGGAGCCAGATCAAACTGCTCTATACCTACCGGGAAAGTAAAAGGGTGAAAATAAGCATGATTATCTACGATCTTCCAATTGCTAAATCTGGAACCCTGTTTAAAGCTGGCATCACACTGTCTGATAAAGTCGGTTTCGCTTAATCCTATTTTTTCTAATGTTGCCCGCATAGAGGGCCAAGTGCCTTCGCCTACTCCAATAGGCGATACCGTTGATGATTCTATCAAGCTGATCGCAATACTGTTATCACCATGATTGGTTTTATATTCAGCAGCCAGAATGGCGGCAGTTAACCAGCCGGCTGAACCACCGCCAACGACGATTATCTGCTGTATTCTATTGTTCATGCTGACCTTAATTAATTGGTGAATATAACTGATGTTTAGCGCTTTCTAATATATAGGATTTACTACAACATTAAAAAGGCCGCATAAATTAATCAATAATTTAGCGGCCTTGATTACAACACGACTAACTGCTTTTAAGGCAATTAGAAAGCGTAGCGAACTCCAAGGTTGTAACGTGCACCCTGTTGGGTCACATTCAATACTTGTAATTCAGTACGTCCACTTTCGCGTTTGTATTCATCAGTTATATTAATACCGTTAAGGAACAGTGTTAGTCCTTCAACTTGTGGTAATTCATAACTGATGGTTAAGTCCAATTGATCGTAGGCTTCAACATAACGAGGTGATGGACCCACATCGCCTTGGTAGCCTGATACCAGGAACTTATCACGCCAGTTGTAGGCTAAACGAACAGACAAGCCTTCTTTCTCGTAGAAACCAACCACGTTAGCGGTATCACTGATACCAAATTCGGCAACTTGCGGTTCACCAATTAGGAAGTTGTTGTATTCATGATCAGAGTCAACTTTGGTGTAGTTGACAATGCCACCAAAGCCACTTTCGCCGAATAAGTGCTGAACCGCGAATTCCAATCCATCGAAGCCTTTTTCTTCAGATGAGTTAGATGGTGTACTGATCTTAAATGTAGCTAATCCATCAGTCTCTGGGTTGGCAAGAATGATGATATTACCACCGTCGTCTTTAAATACATGTTCAGGGTCGACATCATGGAAGTTGTTGTAGATCCAGTCTCGCTGATTACCACCATCTGCTCCGACTGCTTCCATAGCTGCTTGACGATATGGGCCATTATCAGGGGTGTAAATACCAAAATCAGATTCAACATCGACTGATGAAATATCATTGGTGACGTCTTTTTTGAAGTAGCCTAATGATACATAGCTACCTTCGTCGTAATACCACTCGGCAGATAAATCATAGTTATCGGATTCAAGTGGTAATAAACCAGGCGTACCTGTTGCTCCAGAATAGGTATTAATACGACCTGCTTTTGTCAACAGAATACCACCAACCATTTGGTCATAGCCTGGACGGCCAATGGTTTTGCTATAGGCGGCACGTAAAATAACCCCGTCAATCACTTCAATATTAAAGTTAAAGCTAGGTAAGGTATGGTTGTAGTTACCTTTTTTGGTTTCGAAGCTGTGCTGTGCTGGATCATTGTCGCGCAAATAAACTTCGGAATCACCCTGCCATTGAGTTATGTTCTGATAAACAGGCACAGATGACGTTGCCACAACATCGGTATCTTCATAACGTACACCAACATGCACGTCATACGGCATATCACCGAATAGCCCTTCGTAGTTATATTGGAGATAGACAGAGGTCATCTCTTCTTCGATACGGCGGTCGGTCTGTGATGCATAGTCAGTTGATGGACAGAAGGAGTTACCACAATCACCAAGCGACTGTTTACTCAGTAACTGAGCGGCTTGATCACGTACGCCATGGAAGTCGAAGTCAAAGTAAGTGTCCATGATTTCGAAGTCATCCATGCCATAAATGCCCTGGAAGTCTTCAAAATTACCACCACTAACGTCGGTAAATTTATCCTGAATGCTAGCACGAGGGAAGAATTTTTCGTCAAACATCCCGGCTTCACCTTCACCACCCCAGTTACCCCGGTCGATGTTTTTGGTTTGACCATGATTTTCAGCCGTGGTCAATGTTAAGCCAAAATCAATACTGCCCGCTTCATCAAATACGTATTCACCGCGAAGTTGCGTTTGTTCAATATCCGCTTTGTTGCGATTGTTGACGAAAGTACTACCGGTAACCAACATATCTGAAGGTTTAATCTCGTTACCGCCACGTACTGCCAATATAGGTAATTGACCAGAAAAGTCCGTTGCCGCAGCTTGACGCACAAAGCCTGCCATGGCCAAGGTGTTACTTGAACCAAATTCATTGTTAGGTGAGTTTTCAGCAGATGAATTGTGATAATCCAGCTCCAGGTTCAGACTGTCATTAACTTGCCATTCTAAGTTTAAACCAAGTGATTTGGTTTCATCACGTACACCATAGTCACCAGCACCCATGGCAACATCCTGCAGACCTACGCCATTTTCAATGTAATCTTCTGAATACAATAAAGGTGAGGAGATAGGGCCATCTGTCCATACGTTTTTAGATGGTGAAAAGCCATACCATGCAGATACATCGTTAAACTGAGTATCGGTATCTTTGCGTACATAAGTGTAATCTAAGGTCGCCGTCAGATTATCCATTGGACGATACTGCAATACTAACTGGGCATTGGTTCTGGCGCGCTGCTGTTCTTCAAATTTATAAATTGTGGTTTGTGGTACAGAATAAATATCCCCTTCACCTGGACGGTTAGTTTGGAATTCATTCTTGGGTACGCCACCCCATTCTGCATTTGGACCACTCCAGTCCTGATCGGCCAAACCATCAAAGCTACGCCAGCCGGTACCTACGTTGGCTTGTTGATTACCGCTTTCACGCTCTGAGTAGCTGGCTGAAATTGCGACACCAAATTTGCCATCGTCAGAGGTGTTGGAATAAATACCGGATAATTCAGGCGTTGCACCACCTTCGTTGGTTGAGGTGTCATTTAATACCTGTGCACTAACTACGGTGTGCTGACCTGGGTTATTAAGTGGTTTTGCTGTCAGAATATTAATCGTTGCACCGATACCACCCGTTGGTACCTTGGCATTGGAGGTTTTATAGACTTCAACACCGCTAACACTTTCTGCCGCGATATTAGAAAAATCAAAAGAACGAGAGCCGGTTGTTGTTGGCATTTGGCGACCGTTCAAAGTCACCAGGTTACGTGCACCAGCGAAGCCCCGTACACTGACCTGACTACCTTCACCGTTGGCACGATCGATAGCAACACCAGTAATACGCTGTAATGACTCAGCTAAGTTAGTATCTGGAAACTTACCAATATCTTCTGCATTGATGGCATCGACGATACCACTTGATGAACGTTTAACGTCCATGGATTTAATCATACTGCCACGAATACCTGTGACATTAATGACTTCTACTGCTGGGTCGGTGTCTGTTTCTTGAGCTGAAACTGACAAAGGTGCAATTGTGGCTGCACCAATGATTAACGATATGCTGGTCGCTAATTGTGTTTTGTTGAATTTCATGTGTGTCCCCTAGTGTGTGTCTACGCAGCTGGTGTTTTTACTGCGTCCTTAGAAAGCGCTTACATTTTTAATAATGCACTGACGGATTTGAATATGTAAGCGCTTTCATTAAAGTTAAATGAATTGTTTTTAAACGTCAACAAAAAGTTAACAAATGATCAGGGGAGAATATAAATTGTAAATAATTAGGGCGTGTTGATCTTTGGTGTGTGTTTTTGCAGCAGTTTGTCGCGTATTTATACAAGGCAGAGCGAATGTGGTGTAGTTATTCTACATGAATGAGCGATAACGCCGTAGAAATGCGCGACAAACACTGCCCGGAGGGTTCAACCCAAAGATCAACACGCCCTAACATTGATTCATCTGAACCGGTAAGCATTGCTACCCGTGGCGATAGACAATACTTAACGATTTAGATGTTGTACTTATATTTCAGCGCTGAAAAGCGATTCCAGGTTAAGACCTTGATGGCCTAAAATATCTTTTAGTCGACGTAATGCTTCTACCTGAATCTGTCTGACTCGTTCGCGAGTTAAACCAATTTCGGCCCCAACATCTTCCAGTGTTGATGGTTCATAGCCTAAAAGGCCGAATCGTCTGGCTAATACTTCCCGTTGCTTGGGATTCAGTTCACTTAACCAGTCAATAATGCTGGCTCTAATATCATTATCTTGTAAATCGTCTTCTGGTCCCATGCCTTTTTCGTCGGCAATAATGTCTAACAAGGCTTTGTCATTATCGCTGCCCATCGGGGTGTCAACTGAGCTGATTCGTTCATTTAAACGCAACATTTTAGTTACATCTTCGACGGGGCGATCCAACGCAATGGCAATTTCTTCCGCAGTGGGCTCATGATCCAGTTTTTGCGCTAGTTCACGTGCTGTACGTAAATAGACATTAAGCTCTTTAACGACATGGATTGGCAAACGGATAGTACGAGTCTGATTCATAATCGCCCGTTCAATGGTTTGTCTTATCCACCAGGTTGCATAGGTTGAAAAACGAAAACCACGTTCGGGATCAAATTTTTCTACGGCTCGAATTAAACCAAGGTTTCCTTCTTCGATTAAATCCAGCAGGGCGAGGCCGCGATTGTTATAACGACGGGCTATTTTGACTACAAGTCGGAGGTTACTGACAATCATGCGTTTTCGGGATGGTTCGTGGCCTTTCAAGGCACGGCGAGAGAAGTAGACTTCTTCTTCGGCGGTGAGGAGTGGCGAAAAGCCGATTTCTCCTAGATATAATTGTGTGGCGTCCAGATTTTTAGCAAATACTTCCTGTGACGCTATTATATCTTTGCTTAAATCATCGCTATCGTCTTCCTCGACAATATCTAGCTCTAACGATTCATCATCAATTTCGTCTTTATCCAGGTCGACTATGACAGATTTATTTTGACCCATGATCATTTCTCCAAATTGTTGTAGGTGCTTACCTTAATCAGGCCTCCATTTTTCGTTTATTATTATTTATTGTTATTATGGTTTAGATAGAAATTTCAGGGGGTTAACAGACTTCCCCTTATATCTGACTTCAAAATGAAGTTTTACACGATCTGAATCACTTCTACCCATTAGCGCTATTTTTTGTCCGGCTTTAACCCATTGTTGCTCTTTAACTAAAATCTTGCTGTTATGAGCATAAGCGGTTAAATAAGCCTCGGTGTGTTTGATAATAATCAGTTTTCCGTATCCTCTTAATGCATCACCGCTATAGACCACTTTGCCATCTGCGGCGGCAAGAATCGGTGTGCCGGTATCATTTGCGATATCGATACCTTTATTACCTTGTTCTGAGGCGGAAAAACTGCCAATCAACTCACCTTCAGCAGGCCAGAGCCATTTACCTACTCGTGCAGCATACGCTGTATTTGTTGAGTTAGGTTGGTTGTTTTTTGTCCTGCTGGATTTACCATACGCCTGCTTTTTTGAGGGGTCAACTGATTGATTTGATTTTATTTTTGAAGTTTGCCCGGTACTTTTTACGGAGTTTTTACGCAGCGCTTTAACGGTCTGCTCTGGCGCGGCTTTGAGGTGTATTTTTTGGCCAGGATAAATATTGTAGGGTTTATCTAGATTGTTGATGCGGGCGAGATCCCGATAGTCAAAGCCATTAAACCAGGCAATTGAAAAAAGTGTATCTCCTTGCCTGACCAGGTAAGTATCAGGCTCTCCAATCGGGGCTTTATAATCATTAATTTCTACCCCTTTGGTGATGTTTGCGACAGGTGCAGGAACCGGTCGACTGCTGCAGGCCGCGATAGAAAAGATAATAAACAAAAAGCTGAACCGGATAATCAGTGTACCTCTAGCGACTTAAAGCAAATCTCAAGCTATCTAAAATAAAAATACAGGCCAATGATAATAACCACTACGGCCCAACCAATCGTTTCAATATGTTGACGTAAGCGATGTTCCATATCGGCACCGCCCCAGAACATAAGCGCTGCGACCAGAAAAAATCGCATACTGCGTCCTACTAAAGACGCTAATATAAATGGAATAATAGCGAGCTGTAAAAAACCGGCACTGATAGTAAATACCTTATAGGGTATGGGAGAAAAGCCAGCTAAAAATACCACCCAGACGCCATATCGGCTAAACCACTCAATCGCCGTATCGAGCCGTGCTTGATAACCTAATTCGATAATCCATGGCTGCAGCAGTCCTTCAAATGCATACATGCCCAAAAAATAACCCAAAATACCGCCCAACACGGAGCCAATACTGGCAATCAGGGCAAATCGCCAGGCTTTTTCCGGATTCGCCAACGCCATTGGCGCTAGCATTACATCCACCGGAATAGGAAAGATAACAGACTCGGCTACGCTCATTCCTCCTAAAAAATAAGGGGCGTTTTTATGTCTCGACCATTTCAGGGCCTTATCGTAGCAAAGCTGAAATATCTTCATATAATTGCCCCGGGAACCAGAGGTACAAATCGTACCGGCTCCACGATAACGGATTCAAATTCATCCCCATGACGGGTAACACAGTGAAGCTGTTGGGTTTGGTCGCCTACAGGAATAATCAAACGTCCACCTTCATTTAATTGTTGTAATAGTTGCTCTGGCATATGTGCTGCCGCAGCGGTGACAATGATGGCATCAAATGGGGCTTTACTTGACCAACCCTGCCAACCATCGCCATGCTTCATTGATATGTTATGCAGATCCAGCTGATTCATGCGACGTTTGGCCTGAAATTGCAGGGCTTTAATGCGTTCAACTGAGTAAACCCGTTCAAACAATTGAGCTAGTACAGCCGTTTGATAACCGGAACCGGTGCCTATTTCCAGTATGTTTGTAGGAATGCAGGGGGCCTGTAGCAATAGCTCAGTCATACGCGCAACGATATAAGGTTGCGAGATGGTTTGTCCTTGTCCAATTGGCAACGCAGTATTCTGATATGCTTTATGTTGCAGCGCATCGGGTAAAAAGCGTTCTCTGGGAATATTGGCAATAGCCTGTAAAACACTATTGTTAGTTATTCCTTCTGATCTGAGTAATTGCGCTAAGGCATCGCCACTTCTGGCACTTGTACGACGAGTGTTATTCATAAATTATTATTAGTTAAAGTTTGGTGATCCATTGTTTTAAATTTTCCATGCCTTGATAGGCGGTCATATCCACCGATAATGGAGTAACCGAACAGTATCCATTCGCAATAGCGTGGAAGTCTGTACCAGGGCCGGCATCTTGTTCTTGTCCTACTGGCCCATACCAATATATTTCTCGGCCAAAGGGGTCGGTATCCTTAATCATAGATTCTGCCCTATGTCGGCGTCCTTGACGAGTAACTTGTATTCCCTTTATTTCTGAATAAGGCATATCCGGTACATTAATATTTAAAATTTGGTCAGCGGGCAGGGGATGAATGATTAAATGCTGGATGATGTCCGCGACTACCTGAGCGGCGGTAGAAAAATGTTTTCCTTCCTTGCCTACCAATGAAACGGCGACTGCGGGTAAACCCATATAACGGCCCTCTGTTGCCGCGGCAACAGTACCGGAATAAATGACGTCATCGCCCAAATTTGCACCATGGTTAATTCCCGATACAACGAGTTGCGGGTCATCATCCAGAAAACTGTTTAACCCTAAATGAACGCAATCTGATGGGGTGCCATTGACTGCATAAAAACCGCTATCCATTTTGGTAATTCGTAACGGATTAGTGAGGGACAGGGCATTACTGGCGCCACTGCAGTTTCTGTCGGGAGCGATGACCGTTACCTCATTAAATTCCGATAAGGCGCGGTATAATGCGTGCAGTCCTTCAGCGTGCACACCATCATCATTGCTGAGTAAAATTTTCATCCCATTACCTGATTGTTGTTTGAATGCGGAAGACTTGTCGATTCTAGCTGAATCAGTTCTCTTATTATCGACGTCGCGAAACAACCTGAAGGTAAATCAAAGCTCAAGGTTAATGTGTTTCCATCAAGTTGATATTCAAGGTTGTTTGGTTTTAGGTTGATCGCCCGTCTTTCCTGTTCAAGTTTTAAGCTTTCCAAGGTGCGGGCAACCAGGTCAAATTGCGTGGCAATGGATTGTTCAAATTCTGCAACATGCCCTTCACTGGCCAGTTTACCCATGCCCCACAGGGGTGCCGATAATTGTATATCACCGCTTTGCAAGCGTTGCTGAATTTGTTCATCAACCTGTTCAGCAACAAAAAAACTGTTGGTACCAGCCAGTTTCATCACGTCACCGACTAACGGGCGAGCATATAAATTGTGCTGCAGACGTTGGCTGATGGTTTCATTAAATAACCAGCTGCGTAACGCGGAGATGCATATGGAACGCTTATTGCGATTGCGGATATTTTCTCCCTGAATCAGCTTTTGAGCCAAATGTAGATTACTATTTTGGTTACCAAAACGCTGTTCACCGTAATAATTGGGAACCCCTGCGAGTTTAATTAGAGAAAGGCGTTGAATGACTTGCTCAGGATGACTGAGTTGGCGAATAGTTAAGGTGAATTTATTGCCTTTTAATGCGCCGGTACGTAATTTTTTATTATGCCGAGTGGCACTGATGATCCTTGCACCCTCTAAGTCAAAGCTGTTCCAGTCCGGGTTGTGGTTACCGGGTAAGTGCACGGCAATATACTGTTCGGTTAACGCATATTTATCTTTGCGCCCAGCATAGCTGATTGCTCTGAGTGGCAAACCGGTAAAACGAGCCAACTGTTCGGCTACATAAGCGGTGTTTAGTTCGCGTTTTTGTAACCATAAATAAATATGTTCGCCTTCGCCAGTTAATGAATAGGCCGGAATTTCGGTTACTTGAAAATCTTCAGGAGTGGATTTGATGATACCGCTAGATTGTGGTTTATCGTGCTGATAAAGCCAATGATCGGTCGATAGTGTTAATGCCTGGCTATTCAAAATTTCTCCAGTAATGTAACGGCATGACAGGCGATCCCTTCTTTTCGGCCAGTGAAACCTAACTTTTCTGTGGTGGTGGCTTTGACATTTATTTGTTCAATATCGGCTTGTAAATCTTGTGCGATACGCTGACGCATTTGATCAATATGGGGCGCCATTTTCGGTGTTTGTGCCACGACCGTAACATCCAGATTACCTAACTTGAATCCTTTGGTTTGCACTAATGAATAGACATGACGTAGTAAATTGCGACTATCAGCTCCAGCGTAAGCGCTGTCAGTGTCGGGAAAATGATGACCTATATCTCCTAATGCGACAGCGCCGAGTAGGGCATCACAAACTGCGTGTAAAACGACGTCACCATCGGAGTGGGCAAGAAGTCCCATCTCATGTTCAATAGATACTCCCCCTAACATGATTGGGCCTTCGCCGCCAAATTTATGTACGTCAAAACCGTGGCCAATACGTATTGTCACTGATAAATCCTTTGAATGTTATCCAGATAAAACTCGGCTAATTGTAAATCATCTGGGTGGGTTACCTTTAAATTGGTCGCACTGCCCTCAACTAGTTTGACTTGGCCACCAAATGCTTCGATAGCAGAGGCTTCATCAGTAATATTTAGACCTTCGGCAAGCCCTTGTTGCAATGCCTCAAATAACTGATGATAGGGAAAAAATTGTGGTGTTAACGCATGCCATAAGTCAACGCGAGACTCGGTACGTAATACGTTTTTTTGTGCATCGCTGCGTTTCATCGTGTCGCGTACCGGTGAAGCCAATAGCCCACCAATAGAACCTTGTGCCAAAGAAAGTAATTTATCCAAATCATTGCGTTGCAAACAGGGGCGGGCAGCATCATGGACCAGCACCCATTGTGCATCGGTGATTGCTTTTAAGCCGGCCAACACTGAATCAGCTCGTTCTTTGCCGCCATCGACTCTGACTAACCAGTCTGCGCTGGCGATGGGTAAATCCTCGAAATAAGGATCGTGTTGATCAATCGCGACGATAATTTGGTTGATTTGCGGATGTTCAATTAAACGTTCGATACTGTGTTCAAGAATCGTTTTTCCGCCAATTTGCAAATACTGTTTAGGGCGGTCTGCTTGCATTCTTTTACCGACACCGGCAGCGGGAACCACCGCAGCATAATAGGGCATCTTAATAATTCTGCTCGCTGGGAAGTATGCGGTAAAAGGTTTCATCCTGCTTAATTAAGCCTAATTCGTTACGAGCCCTTTCTTCGATAGCTTCCAAGCCGATTTTCAGATCATGAATATCGGCTTTTAGCAGACTGTTACGTTGCTTCATATTGGCATTTTGCAAGATTTGTTGATCAACTTCCTGTTTCATCTGGCGATAATCAAGAATACTGTTTTTACCGAACCATAAACGATACTGCAAACTGCAGAGCAGTATTAATAAGATTGCGGTTAACCACTTCATCTCAATATGCCTCGTTACGATCCGATTTGATTTTATGATGAGGTTAATTATGCCGCTTGTGAGTTCAGAGGCAAATGATTCTTGAGGCATTCAGTGAACTTTGTTGATTTTTTACCAGGATTTATCAGATTTTAGCTTCGTCTAGTGCGTGTTGATGCTAAAATGAGCGGCCATTTCAATAAATGTCTTAATCGTGTAGGCAGACATTATTATCAGCAGGAGAGAGCTTGGTTTGAGTAGGTATTATGAGAAGTAGCATAATATTGGTATTTTGTTGGTTTATGCTTCCGGTTTATGCAGCTCCTCAAGCAATGCGGATTCTTGCTACTCCAGAAATGCCTTTTACTTTTATTAATGATGAACACCAAATTGATGGATTTGCGGTGGATTTGGCCAAGGGGATTCAAGGCAAGCTTAATACCGATTTTCCGGTGTTTAATTATCCTTGGGCCAGATTGGTTAAAACCTTAAGTAATGAAAAAAACGTCGTAGCATTGACGGTTGCCAGAACACCAGAACGTGAAAACCTGTTTCACTGGATCACGCCCATCGCTCGGGGGATCCATGGATTGTATGCATTAAAACAACAGCATATTCGCCTAGACGATATTGAATCGGTTGGCAATATTGGTTCCATAGGTGTGTTAAGAGGCGATGCCCGTGAAACTGTGCTGCGTGAGGCCGGGGCAACTGAGATTATGCTTTACAATACTTGGCAGCAGGTTGTCGGGGCGTTACTTAAAGGTCGGGTAAATGCTATTTTCTTTTCTTCATCGGGGATTAATTATTTATGCCCGGAAAATAAACCGGGATGTGATCAAATTGAAAATGTGTTTATCTATAAAGTGGTGACGACTTATATTGCCATGTCAAAAAGTGGTACTGATCCACAAACTGTGGCCGATTGGCATAACGCCGCAGAAGCGTTTAAACATGACAAAGCCTTTGTTCGGTTAACCCAACGATGGATTAAATATTATAAAGATACCTTCAATATGGATATTTATCTGGATAATGGCGCAGTGAATGTGTGGAAAGATCCCAATCTTACCCTAACCTCTGAGGCTATTCCTTGACTTTTGACAGGCACAAAAAAAGCGTCCGGAGACGCTTTTTTGTGAAACATGATGATGCTTAGCCAATAGCTTTGATCTGAGCAGACAAACGACTCTTATGACGAGCAGCTTTGTTCTTATGGATCAAACCTTTGGTTGCATAGCGGTCAAGAATCGCTTGCACAGAAGAAAATGCTTCTTGTGCAGTTGCTTTATCACCGGCTTTGATAGCAGCAAGTACCTTTTTAAGGTAAGTACGCATCATTGAACGACGACTTGCATTGTGCTGGCGACGCTTTTCGGCTTGAATCGCACGTTTCTTAGCAGACTTGATGTTAGCCAAGGTAGAACTCCCAAAAAATTCTAGTCAAAATTGAAGGCGCGAAGTTTGCCTTCTTAGCCATCAGTTGTCAAATAATTTTATGCTGTATTGCTGAAAATATGCATGTTTTATACGAACCTCGGCAAGTTGATTCGCTGGATATAATTTCCATGATTGGCCTATTTTTTGTCGCGCTATTGGCCAAACAGTTTATCTTTTAGTTTGTCTTTCAATTGTTGTTTTTTCTTGTCCACCACATTATTGAGCTGCGAGCCAAGCATTTCCTCAATACCGTTTAAGTTGCCGTCGGCCAGTTTTTCCCAATCCAATAATTGGTTTAATTGGCTATTACTTTGCGCTAATGGACCATTAGCCTTGGCGTCGAGTTTTTGTTGCAGTTCATCCAACTTTTGTTTGGCTTTACCACTGACATTCGCGGTAAGTGATTTCGCTATCTGGTTATCCAAATCAGAGTCTAGTGCAAAATTGGGAGCGTTAATATTGCCGTCAATTTTGGCATTCATTTTTAGATTATTGAGTTGACGCAGGCTGTCGGCGATTATTTTGGTTAGTTTGTTTTCGCCTTCAGAGGTAATCACCAGATCAGCCAGATTGATACTGCCCATCCCATCTAACACATTATCTTTAATACTTAGTTTACCGCTACTAGCCAGCACTGCGCTGGTTAGCGTGCTGGTTAATTTGCCTTTTTCGGCCAGCGTTAACGAATTAAGTTTAACTCCTTGCAACGCCCAATCCTGATTGGCTTTTATGCCGGATGTAGCCAACCAGAAATCACCGTTTATAACTAAAGATTGCCACAGCGGGGTATTGGCTGAATCTACTTTAAAGGTGGTTGGCTGACCTAATTTATCATGGTCGTTGGTGATATTTTGCCACTGTGAGGTAAAGTCTTGTTGTTGCCAACTAATTGAAATATCGGCAGTTCGGATTAAAAAATCCGGTAACGGTTGAGTATCCGTAAATTCAATCCAGCGTCCATCAGTGCGTTGATGTTCTTGTTGTTGCTGTTTCTCACTGGCCAACATTGGAGCAACAAGATCATAGGCGGCAAATAAGGTTTCACTCCATTGTTTCGCCTGCTCACCGAAGACCGCTTGAGTGACATCACTGTATGCAGCGGCATCTCCGGCGACTAAGCCTTTGAGTAAATCATAATCTTGCCCTGGCGCGGCTTTTAATGCCGCCAACTTGGGAGTTAGATCCGATTTTGCCTTAACAACTTCATCTTTAAACGCCTTGACCTGTTGTTGATGTTGTTTTAATTCAGCTTTGATTTGATCGAACTTTTTCTTCGCGTTGGCTAACTGTACTGGATCTTTATAATCGGTGTCGGTTAGCGTCTTTATGCGGGTTTGATAATCTTTTAATACCGCTTTATCGGGTAAATTGGCATAGTGTTGTTGCAATGTTTCGCGGTGTTGTTGATAGGCGAGTTGGGCCTGCTCAATCGCTTGTGTTGTTTTAAGAGGGGATTTAGCCAAAATATCATCAACGCTGGGCAGCGTGGTAGCGTCAGGTAATGCCTGGTCGACGATGGATTGTTCTGGCTGACGATAAACTTCTCCTGCGTTTTCTCTTGGTTGATTAAATTTGACTCCAGTGGCAGTCAGTTGATCAATAATGATCTTATTCATCAACAATGGCATCAACTCAATATCAGCACTAATTGACGCAAGTTGTACACTATTTTGGGTTGGTTTTTCCGGGTCGGTCAGCTGAATATTATTAACGGTTAATCCTAGTGGCGAAAAGCGGTGGCTGACACTACCTACATTGACTTCCGCGCCGGTAGCTGTTGAGGCGCTGCCTTCGATTGCCATTTTTATCCAGTTATCGAGAAAAATCAGTGTAATTGCCAGTATGAGGCCAATGATCACAATAAAAGCGACTAATCCCTGCCAACGAATTATTTTACTCATCTTAGCCTCCGATAGTTAGATACAGTTGATACAGCTTACTGGCTTTAAAGGCTTGCATAATTTTAAGCTTATTGACCCATGCCATAATGCGTTGTCGATATTGCACTACAATATGGCGGCTCAGGAAAAGCACGATGGGTGATAGTAAAAGGCTCACCAAAAATCCACCCATGGTTAAGGTGTGATTGAATTGACTTAGCTGCCCCAGGCTTGAGTTAAATAACGTGATCCAGGTATCTTGCCAACTTGCTGCCGTTAATACCTCTTCACCTACGCTGTTCATTAAGGGATCAAATAACCAGGCGATGCCGGAGAAAAGGACAAAACTAGCCAAAAAGCTGGCCAGATTAATGCGCAGGAATAATACAACAAATAAAATAATCATATTGTGCAAACGCAGTAATGGTGTGAGTCCAATAACCATGCCCAAGGTAATAGCAATGGCAATTTGCCAAGGACTAGCCTCAGAATTGAGTACTTTTAAAAATTTAGCCAGTAAATTCACCTGATTACTCCTGAGTCAACATGCAATGATTGATGAATAATATAGACGCCCGCGATTAACTTTTGGTGTGCCCGAGTATTTCTTCCAGACCGAGATAACTGCCTAAACTGACTAAAATCGAGCCTGATACTTTATCCTGCCAATAGCTAAACATTGGATGTTGTGACAACCAATTCCCCAACGCTCCGCTTAATATGGCGACCATTAAATCACAGCATAACGCGATTAGCGCATAGAGCACACCCAATTGAATTAACTGGGTTGTAACGGATCCCGCATCGGTTGTAACAAACTGAGGTAGGAAGGCAATAAAAAACAAGGCAGTTTTAGGATTGGTTAATTCAACAATAATACTTTGTCTAAAAAGGGGCTTAAAACCAAGAGGTGAATCAGTTGTGACCGAGTCAGCAGTATGCGTGGATGAACGTAAATATGTGATGCCTAAAAAAATTAAATATCCGGCCCCGGCGAGTTTTATTAAGGTATAGGCGACAGGAGAATATTTAAAAAGTGTAGCGATGCCCAGCGCGGTCGCAATAACATAAATAAAAGAGCCTACAGCAAGGCCGGCAGCAGCTGAAATCCCAGCTTTTCTACCTTGATTGATGCTGCGTGCCATGATGTATAGATTCGAGGGGCCGGGAGACAAACTCAATAGTAATGCCGCTAAGCCAAATGTGACGATAGTATCTGCAGAAAGCATAACGAACTCCGTTGAAAATAATATCACTAGACTAATCAGTCGTAGTGGGATTTTCCAGTCGTATAATGGTCGATATGTAGTATGTGCTTTACTGGGAAAAAGGCCGGTTAAAAATAACATCAACACCCGGCACAGAGCCGGGCAGAAGATTATTACATCCAGTTATCGCTGCGACGTTTTCTTTTGGGAATATAGGTCATAATGACACCCAAAATAATACCGGCTAACGCTATCATTCCACCCCGGGTAAACCATTCCTTTTGCGAAGACTGATCTTGATCGTCTTTTTGTTCGCGCAATAAGGTATAGGTATCGTTTAACGTGTCATAACGCTGTTGGAGTTGCTTATTACTCAATGATAATTCAGCAATCTGCTGGTTTAGTTCTTGATTCAACTGCTCAGCGCGTGTCAGTTCATCATTATTTTGGCTTAATTTTTCACGCAGTTCAGGCAATATCTCTCGCATACTCCGTTGGTTAACTACATTCTGATCTTCAATCCAGCCAGTGCGTTGTTTATCGTCGATGATTTCAACAAAGCCTTTTTCCCGATTTTGTTCTAACAGGGTAATTTTTGTTCCCGCTTCTATAGTGCCAAGAATACGAAATTCGCGGCCGGGACCGGCATGCATAAAAACAGTTAGGTTATCGCGGATATAGCGTACGTCAGTGCTGTCGTCACTGGGTTCATTTGAAGTGGTATTGGATGGTTCTGTTTGTAGTGCCAATGCGACACTACTCGTTAGACACATCATCAGAATGATAACTCTGCTTAGCATATTGAATTTTTGACCTCGTTTGAATTAAATCAGATGGTAGGGCGAGCGATACCGAAAGGCAAGTCTAACCACAGTGCTCATCCTCGATATTTTTATAATACAGAGTCTTAGACGATATTGTAGGGGAATAATCGATAAAATTATTGTCTGTGTTCACCGCTGGTTAAACCTTGTGCATCATCGAATAGTCATTGCGCGTTGTCTAGCATCAGGGTAAGGTGTGCTTTTCATCGTTAAAAATGTATTAAAATCAAGCATGGACACAGAAATAGAACTAAAATTATTAGTTCCCGCTGATGCAAACACTATTCTCGAAGACCAATTTTTTCCCTCTTTAAATGCCCAAGTGGCGCGATCCTGTTTTAATTTATTCAATTGTTATTACGACACTGCGGATAATGATTTCCGTAACATGGATATGGGGTTGCGGGTGCGTGGACGTGATGGTTGTTACGAACAAACCATCAAAACTGCCGGTTCTTCGGTGGGAGGATTACATCAAAGACCGGAATATAATGTTGATATTACAGGTAATAATCCGGACTTGAGTTTATTTGATCCACAGATTTGGCCTGAGCAAACCGATATTGAAAAACTTCAACAACAGATTCAGATTATTTTTACCACTGTCTTTGAGCGCAACGCTTATTTAATTGATTTCAGTAATGGTGATCAGGTTGAGATGGTGTTCGATGCAGGACAAATTGAAGCACAAGAACACAGTCTACCTATTTGTGAAATCGAATTGGAACTCAAACAAGGGGATCCCAATCGTTTATTTGAACTGGCTCAGCAATTAACCGAATTTTTGCCATTCCGTTTTGGAATTCAGAGTAAGGCTGCTCGGGGATATATGCTAGCCAAAGGACAAGAATTGTCCCCATTGGAGCAATCTGGCTGCGTTAAACTGGATGAGCAGGATAATCTTGAAAACGCGTTTATCAAAGCGGTCAGCTATGTTTTGCAATGGTGGCAACATCATGAGCAATGTTATTTAGCCAATGAAGACGAGCAGGCATTAGATGGTATTTTGACTGGATTAAGAATGCTCAATCGTTTATTGAATATTTATCATTCCGTGCTGACGTTACCGCAGTTTGATCGTTTGTCGGCACAATTAGCTCAGCTGATTCAGCAGTGGTCATGGGTTGAAGAACTTAACGCGTTGCGCGTGTTACGTTCTGAACGTGGTGCATTTCGCAAAAAACTAGATAAAAGTGCAGACTTATTAAGTTATCTGGACGGGCGGTCACAAGGGATTCTTATCAGTCATCAACCGGATACCTTGATCCGTTCAACATCGACTATCAGCATACAATTAGTGTTGAACCAAATTATCTTAAATAAACCTTGGCGGTTAGCCGGTGAGCAATGGCAAAGACCTATAGAAGATTTTGCGCGCGACTCATTAACTGAAAGCTTGCAACAGGTAAGTGAGCTAATGGCAGGTGATGAACCGTTTAGTATGGAGCAGTATCAACGTACCGAATCCAGTTTGCGGGATGTATTGTTCAACGGGGTGTTTTTGGCCGATATGTTCTCTGCATCAGGGCGTGAACAATTTCGTGCACCTTGGTTGGATATTCTTGATGGTATTGAAGAGTTGTATATTATTCAAACCTTACAAACCGAACTAAAACACAGTGATGTAGAACAAAAACATGAATTGTTGGAATGGAGTATGGATAAAGTGCAGCGCGTTTTGGATGTAATGGAACAGAGTCGGCATGCGGCTTTGACTATTCAGCCTTATTGGCAGTAACGCACGGTAATCATATTAATCGTTCCACTATCTATAAGTGAGTCGATCATGAAAAAATATGTTGTCTTGGCATTGTTATCGGTTGTTTCGTTTATTGCCCAATCTGCCGATGTTCCCCAAACGGTACATGCTAAAAAAGCACTTGAAATATATCGGCATATAATTGCTATTCCTACTGTTGCTGGGCGAGGAAATGTCCCCAAATTGGCTGCTTATTTAGCTTCTGAGTTTCGTCTGGCGGGTTTTCCTGAAGAAGATATTCATATTTTACCTAATGGTGAAACCGCAGCGTTGGTGGTGTATTACCGTGGTGACGGTTCCGCGGGTAAAAGGCCGATTTTATTGCTGGGACACATGGATGTAGTCGAAGCCTTAGATAAAGACTGGCAGAGACCTCCCTTTGAATTAACTCAGGATGACAAATATTTTTATGGTCGAGGCAGTATTGATAATAAGCTGGGGGTCACGATGCTCAGCTCTACGTTTATTCGCCTTAAAAATGAAGGTTTTGTCCCTAGCCGCGATCTGATTATTGCTTTTTCTGGTGATGAAGAAACCGGTATGTTGACCACGCGGCAACTCGTGCAACCGGAACTGGGTTTGATTAATGCTGAATATGCCCTTAATTCTGATGCCGGTGGTGGTGACTTGACTAAGGACGGTAAGCCACTGGCCTACTTGGTGCAAGCGGCAGAAAAGACCTACGTAAGCTTTACTTTAACTGCGACTAACCGAGGTGGGCATAGTTCGCGACCGCGGCCGGATAATGCGATTTACGATTTGGCTAACGCGTTAACCAACATTCAACAATACCAGTTTCCGGTCATGTTTAGTGATATGACGCTCAATTTTTTTCGTACCACCGGACAGCAATTAGGTGGGGAGTTAGGTCAAGCAATGTTGCAATTTGCCGAGGATCCGCAAAATAAAGCGGCCTCTGATCGATTAGCTCAGGAATCCTCCTATATTGGGACAACCCGCACAACATGTGTCCCTACCATGATTAGTGGTGGCCATGCCGAAAATGCCTTGCCCCAGTCGGTCAGTGTTGTGGTTAATTGCCGAATTTTTCCCGGCGTCAGTGTCAATGAAGTAGAAAAAGCGCTGCAACAAGTCGTGGCTAACGACAATATTCAATTTGAGGTGATGGGGGCGCCCGTCGAGAGTCCTATTTCAGAACTGCGTGATGATGTCATGCGTGCCGTCAGTCATGCCGTGCATCAACGTTATCCTGATGTTGCCGTGATGGGCTATATGGAATCTGGTGGGACTGACGGAATGCATTTTCGGGCTAAAGGCGTGCCCACATGGGGAATTTCCAGTATTTTTATGGATCCTGATGAAATGTATGCCCACGGTTTAAATGAGCGATTACCTATCAAGGCTTTTTATGATGGGCTCGATCATTGGTCGGTTATTTTAAAAGAACTGGCAGGGCATCAATAACGCTGATTAACATCATGACCGTGAGATTTTGATGACCTAACGAATTGAAATCTCATGGCCTGCGTAGCGGGATGCAAGATCGTCCAAATCACTGGCGGTGCGATCAAAGCCCGTATCAGCATAGGAATATGAGACGAGTATTTTCTCAGGCGTATTAAATAGCTTGGCCTGAAGATGATCAATTGGCGATGAGCGCAACGCATTTAAAAAACGATTTGCTGCTTGAGAAGAATCGAATGCAAAGGCAATTTGAGTTTTCATAATAAATCCACATCTAAACCTAAGTTTATAAAGCTAAATGAGTATTGGATGGGCGCGCATAGTGACATAACTCAAACATAGATCAAACGATTTTCACATTAACCGGAAAACAGGTTGTTCAGGATCTCGGCGGTAAAGTTTTTCTTAAGATAAAAGCCCCGTGGACGGGTTTTAATGAAGCTGCCATTTACACCTATTGCATCGGTTAGGGCTTTTCCATTAGCCGCTTTGGGACGTAATTGCAGTACTTCGCCATGTCGGGCAGTGATAGTGTCTATTTTGCCTAAGGCAATCATTTCCATCAATTCTTCCCAATCTTGTTGTAATTGTCGTAACTGGATGGCGTTGGGATGCCATAAAAAGGCATAGCCTACTCGTCGTTGATGAGGAGGAATATCTCGACAACCTTCAATTGGCACCCAGAGTACTTGAGACAACTTGTTGCGAATATTACTTTGCTCCCAATTCATGCCGTTAATTCCGGTTAGATGGGCGTAACACACATAAGTGGTTTCGAGTGGTTGGCCTTGTTGATCAATAGGAATGGTTTTAAGTTCTACCCCTAATTCAGGAAAATCCTGTTCAGGTTTGGAGCCTGCTTCGGCTCCCAGCCATAACTCCAGTAATTGTCCACTCCAGCCTTTATGGCGGCGAAAATTGTCCGGCACTTGAATATTAGCCATTGTCGCCAAATCACCCAAACTGAGACCGGCCAATTGTTGGGCTCGCTGTAATAATTCGTCAACTGAATGGGGCGGATTAATGGGCGGTTGCAAAACGTGCAGTTTCCCTTTGTTTCAAAGACATCGTGATGCAAGCCTTCACAATGCACCATTGGGCTAAATAATAGCTGCCCATTACCAGTAAACTTTCATAGGGTAATACTGAAATAAATTTGTTCCACGCAATTAAACCGTCGGAAATGACAAAACTGCCGGCCCCTGCAATGAGTAGCTTATGGTTAGTGGGGGTATTATCTGCAATGGCGCATATCGCCATCAGTGCCATCAAGGTGATAACTGATATGTAGAGTAATACTGGAATGGTTAAATCCCCTAACATGGGGAGTAGCTTATTTAACAACACGGCGACACTAATTAGTAATAGTAAAACCAGCGGTAGTAAATGATGTCGCCACGCAAAATAACGTGAAAAATTGCCCAGATAAAATAGATGGGCGATTAAAAACGCGCCTAAGCCATACATAAAACCGTTGGCCAGCGGTAAGGCCAGCAATATATCACCACAGGCAGAAAACAAGACAGCGGACACTAATAATATTCTGCCAATACCGGTCATGGTCACATACCCCCATGCTGCTAATATCAGAATGGGGCTCGCCTTATGCAAAAAAGCGAAGGGGTAAGGTAACCAGATTAGACCGACAAGATAACTAGCCGCGAGCAGCATATATAGGCGTGACCAGGCGTGGAATGATAATTTACTTAACATGTTTTCCCCAAGTTAATTAGGTGGTCATTATCGATAAACCCGCTTGTGATTGCTAGTTACATTTTAGGTGCTAATTCTCGCTGGAAAGGGTTCCCGTTCTGTGGAACAATGATGAACAAAGAAAATTGAGTGCCCTGGAGTCTAAGTGATTGATGCTGAAGGATTCCGCGCGAATGTTGGGATAGTAATTTGTAATCGCCAAGGACAGGTTTTTTGGGCAAAGCGCTATGGACAACATTCATGGCAGTTTCCACAAGGCGGAATTGATCAAGGTGAAACTGCAGAACAAACCATGTTTCGTGAACTGAATGAGGAAGTCGGACTAAAACCAGAAGATGTCGATATTCTTGCTGTTAGCAAGAACTGGGTCAGATATAAATTACCTAAACGTTTAATCCGCAAAGGCTCCAATCCTGTTTGTATTGGCCAAAAGCAACGCTGGTTTTTGTTGCAGTTAAAATGTGCCGATGAAGATGTGGATGTGTTGCATACTAATCATCCTGAATTTGATGGGTGGCGTTGGGTCAGTTATTGGTATCCCGTGCGTAATGTGGTGTCTTTTAAGCGAGATGTTTATCGACGGGTAATGAAAGAGTTTTCCGCTTTTGCCATGCCAGCCCAGAATCGGACTCGACAACATTCCGGTAACTCAAAGAGACGACGCAAAAGCTCATGTTAACGACCTTGAAACGTATCGTACAGGAAGTGAATCAGGTCATCGATTTTGATGATGCCCTGTCGCTTCTTGCGTTACGTCTTAAGCAGGCGACTAACGCAGATTGCTGTTCAATTTATTTAGCCAACTATGAACAACAGAATTTTCATTTAAAAGCGACAGAAGGCTTGTCTAAAAGCGCTATTGGCAAAGTGACAATAGGCTTTTCGGAAGGCCTTATTGGACTGATTGGTCAACGTGAAGAACCGATTAATATTGATGATGCCCGCGCTCACCCCCGTTTTAAACATTATCCCGAGGTAAAAGAAGAAAAGTATCATGCCTTTATGGGGACACCCATCATTCATCAGCGCAAAGTGCTTGGTGTTATTACCTTACAACAAATAGAACGTCGCCATTTCAGTGAAGAGGAAGAAGCCTTTTTAGTTACTCTTGCTGCTCAAATCGCACTTGAAATAGTTCATGCACAGGCTCGTGGAGCTTTGGACTTAAGCGATGCAACTCAACGTAATAAATGGCAATCGACTCTGCATGGGGTGCCAGGTTCAGAAGGCATTGCAATTGGCACCGGTTATGTCGCCAATCGTATCAGTACACTTGCCAATCAGGCGTTAAAACAGGTAAATAATCCAGCTGAAGAACGGGCTCTTTACCGTGACGCGGTGGCCATGACTCGGCTTGAAGTGCAGGATATGTCCGATCGGATGCAAAGTACGTTGCCCGAAGATGTTCATGCTATTTTCGATATGTATTTGCACTTGCTTGATGCCAATAGTCTAGGGCACGAAGTTGAGCAGAAAATTGATGCTGGCTGGAGTGCCATTTCTGGCTTGAAAATGGTGGTAGAACAATATGTTCAAACTTTCCAGAACATGAACGACAGCTATATGCGAGAACGAGCTGTTGATGTGGAAGATTTGGGTAATAAAATTCTGGGACAAATGTTGCAATCACAAGAGTCAGAGCAACGTTTACCCGAGCGCACTATTCTTATTGCCGAAGAAATATCGGCCTCAATGTTGGCAGAATACCCACCTCAATCGCTGATTGGGATTGTATCGATGCGAGGTTCTCAAAACTCCCATGCCGCTATCATGGCCAGAGCGATGGGGTTACCGTCGGTAATGGGGTTAACTGATGTACCCGTTTCAATGTTGAGTGATCAGCACTTAATATTGGATGGTTATTCTGGCGAGATTATTGTTTCACCTGAAGCCAATATTCTGGCCGAATATCAACAACTAGCCAATGAAGAATTAGAGTTATTTGAGCATTTACAAGGATTGTCAGACTTACCCTGTGTCAGTAAAGATGCATGTGAGGTAAAGCTGTTGATTAATGCCGGCTTATCGGTTGAGCTGGAAAATACCCATAGTTCAGATGATGACGGTGTAGGATTGTACCGTACCGAAGTACCATTCATGATGCGTGAACGCTTTCCTTCTGAAAAAGAGCAAATTGAACTTTACCGCAGCATGTTAATGGTGGATACCAGTAAAAAAATCACCATGCGAACATTGGATGTGGGAGGGGATAAACCATTACCTTATTTACCCATCAATGAAGAAAATCCATTTTTGGGCTGGCGAGGGATCCGTTTAACACTGGATCATCCCGAAATATTCCTGGTGCAGGTGCGCGCGATGCTCAAGGCCAGTCTTGGTTTGAGCAATCTTAAGATCATGCTGCCAATGATTACGTCGGTAAATGAAGTGGACGAAGCTTTACGTCTTATTCGACAGGCGTTTTTTGAGGTGTCAGAAGAATCACATTTGTCCGGTGAAGTGTTATCGATGCCACAAATTGGCGTGATGCTAGAAGTACCCGCGGTGCTTTATCAAATCCCGCAACTGGCTAGTCGTGTCGATTTTTTCTCGATAGGGAGTAATGACTTAACCCAGTATTTATTGGCAGTTGATAGAAACAATCCGCGTGTGTCCGATTTATATGACAGTTATCATCCAGCGGTATTAAGGGCACTTAAATTTATTATTGATCAAGCGAATCAATTAAATAAACCGGTGACATTATGTGGCGAAATGGCAGGTGAGCCCGGAGGAGCATTGTTATTGCTTGGAATGGGATATCGCAATTTGAGTATGAACCGGCACAATTTGTTGAAGGTCAAGTGGGTGATTCGTTCAATTGGCACATCAGAGGCTGAAGCCTTGCTCGAAGAAGTGTTAAATATGTCAACACCACAGGAAGTGCGAGAAGCACTTAACCTCAAACTAGAAACGCTAGGTTTAGGTGGACTGGTTAGAGCCGGCAAGTAACCTCAACCAGAGTATGTTAATAATGAAATTGAAGTGATGTTGGACAGTTTAATTAATTTGTTTATCCTTTGCGCGTTACTGGGTTCTGTCGTCGGTGTGCTGGCTGGATTGTTAGGGATTGGTGGGGGATTGCTTATTGTGCCAGCATTGATCTACCTGTTACCGCAATATTTGAGTATTTCACAAGCGGTGCTGATGCCAATGGCGATAGCCACGTCCTTATCTACCATTATTCTTACCGCATCGTCTTCCGCCTTAGCCCATTACCGCATGGGGCAAGTTAAACGTAATATTATGTTGTGGGTTAGTATTGGTATTGCTGTTGGAGCTTTACTTGGCGCGACCGTGACCACCCATTTACCTGCCGTATGGTTAAAAAACAGCTTTGGCGTTGTGGTGTTAGTCATTGCGCTGCAAATGGCGTTTTATGCGCATAAGCAATCTTCATCAACCCACACCCCATCTAAATTAGTTGCGATCGGTGGAGTAACAGGGATTATTTCAGCCATTATGGGGATTGGTGGCGGGGCTATTTTAGTGCCTTCATTGGTGTGGTATCAGGTCAATATGACTGCCGCGATAGGCTGTGCAGCATTAAGTGGTTTTGTCATCGCAATATTTGGTTCTCTAGGGTATATTGTGCACGGCTTGGGGCATCCTGATTTACCCGCTTGGTCATTAGGTTATATCTATCTTCCAGCAACATTGGCAATTGCTTCTACTTCGGTTTTTACCGCCAGAATAGGAGTTAAATTAGCCTATAAGCTACCAACTAAAAAATTAAAAAAATTCTTTGCTGTATTTCTGTTAATCATAGGAATACGGATGATATTGGGGTAATTCTGCTATGCAACACTATATGACATTTCCTGCGATTGATCCGATTATCGTTGAGCTTGGGCCTATTAGCCTTAGATGGTACGGATTAATGTATTTGGTGGGATTTGTTGCCGCCTGGTTTTTGGCCAAAAAACGTTTATCGACCACACCCTGGACGGAAGAACAATTGAGTGATTTATTGTTCTATGGATTTTTAGGGGTGATATTGGGAGGTAGAATTGGTTATGTGCTGTTTTATCAGTTCAGTCATTTTATTGAAGATCCAATCTATCTATTTAAGATTTGGACTGGTGGCATGTCTTTTCATGGTGGATTACTTGGTGTTATCACGGCCATGGCACTCTATGCCCGCAAGATAAAAGCGCCTTTTTTTCAAGTCGCAGACTTTATTGCACCGCTAATTCCGATTGGCCTCGGCGCTGGGCGAATTGGTAATTTTATTAATGCCGAGTTATGGGGCCGTACTACCGATGTGCCCTGGGCAATTATCTTCCCCAATGCAGGGCCACTGCCACGCCATCCCTCGCAGTTGTATGAATTTTTACTTGAAGGTGTCGTGCTATTTAGTTTGTTGTGGTGGTTTTCATCTAAACCACGCAAGAAAGGGGCGGTTGCTGGATTATTTTTATTAGCTTACGGATGTTTTAGAGTCTTTATTGAATTTTTCCGTGAGCCAGATGTACAAATGCAAGGGATCTACGACAACATTCTGACTCAAGGACAGATGTTATCGGTACCAATGATTTTGTTTGGTCTGTTTTTATTATTGCGTAAAGCCCCTGTTATCAGTCACAAGGAGCAAGCGTGAAACAATATTTAGCACTGTGCCAACGTATTATTGATACTGGCCATTGGGTTGAGAATAAACGCACCGGTTACCGTTGCCTCACGGTTATTAACGCGGATCTGGAATACGATGTGGCTAATAATCAGTTTCCGTTAATTACTACGCGTAAAAGTTATTACAAAGCAGCTATCGCAGAGTTGTTAGGTTATTTGCGCGGTTACAATAGTGCCGAGCAATTTCGGGCGATAGGCTGCAATACCTGGAATGCCAATGCCAATGAAAATGAAGCATGGCTGAATAACCCCAATCGTCAAGGTGAAGATGATATGGGGCGAGTGTATGGTGTGCAGGGGCGAGCATGGCAAAAGCCGGACGGCTCTCATCTTGACCAGTTAAAAAAGGTGGTGGATAACCTGTCCAGAGGAATTGATGATCGGGGGGAAATCGTTACCTTTTACAATCCAGGAGAGTTTGAATTAGGCTGTTTACGCCCTTGTATGCATACCCACACATTTTCGTTATTGGGTGATACGCTGTATTTGACCAGCTATCAACGCTCCTGTGATGTACCGTTGGGATTAAATTTCAATCAAATTCAAGTGTTTGTGTTATTAGCATTGATGGCGCAAATTACCGGGCATAAAGCGGGTAAGGCATACCACAAAATAGTTAATGCACATATTTATGAAAATCAGCTTGAATTAATGCGCGATGTTCAGCTAAAAAGAAAGCCTTTCCCTTCACCCCGGCTAACTATTAATCCCGATATCAAGTCGTTGAACGATATTGAGACATGGGTAACTACTGATGATTTCAAGCTTGAGGGATATCAATATCATGAAGCGATTAAATATCCGTTTGCGGTATAAGCCGATAATGAATTAGGGGCGGATGCCGACACAGTCCAGCGGGTATTGCCCTTCACCTTCCAGATAATCCAGACAGGTTTCCAACTCGCTGCGCAGATAAGGATCCTGCATTAATTTTTGTGCTGACCAATAATGTGTTTGATGCAGGACATGCCAAAACACTCTTTCTTTTTGGCTGTAGGGGCTATCGGGATTGGGTTTAACCTGCATCCATTCCTCTAACGTATCCCAAAAATACAGGTCAAGTTCAGTGTAGGGAATGCGTTGCTCCCAAAAGGCTCTAACAAAGTAAGCCAATTGACTGGCTTTAAGGTTAATAAAATTTTTGACTGTCACAACTTGTCATTCTCACTTGATTATTGAGTTAGGGTACATTTGTCTCCGGCAAATTTATCAAGAGCCTGTAACATGACTGACTCATTTTTGTAGTATAGCTGGCATAATTAATTTGTCGCTGATCTGCGCCGAACTGAAAGGTATCAATTTGTAATTGAAGAAATTAAAGTGGTTTTTAAATAAAAGCGCTTACATAAATATATAGAATATTGCCGGTTATCACCAGCCCATTGACTTTACCCAGCCAATTATTTCGCCAGCCACATAAGCATATTGTTGGCGAGCTCCTGTCGCCAGTCCCGCAATTTCGCGTTGCCGATAGTGGACTTTAAACGCTTTTCCGGCAGCAATTCTGCGTTCTTTGTTGGTACTTTTTATCCAATTGTTGTCATGTTGTGAGAACACATCCAATACGGCGGTACCACTACTGGCAAGATAGTTGCCAACCTGATTATTAAGTGTCGCTTGAGGCCAGTAGGGACCGAGAGCCACGAGTCCGTCAGGTCTTTGCAGACTTTCTTCTGAGTACATTTTGGCTAACCATGCAGCAGCCGTTCCTCGCGCAACAACGAGTTTAAAGCCAGGATATTGCTTGGCGTTTGCCATGACACTTTGCATTTGTTGTTGCAAATGCTGTTCGACTTGATCAAATGTGGTTTGATTAATAAAAGCACCAGTATTAATTAATTGAATGACATTTTGTCGTTGATCTTCGGTGAGTTCGCTATTGGGGAAATTATCTAATATTTGAGTTTCCGGGGCCGCGAGGATCAAGGTGATCCATCCCACTGCATTGAGTTTTTGGCTTAATCCCAACAGGCTCCTATCCGGAGACTGGCTCAGGTCACTAACGATAACAGCCACCCCCTTTACTGACGGAGTGTCGGCCATATGCTTAACCACTGCAAACTGCAATTCACCTGCATTTAACAGGTCTAAATCCTGATTGGGATATTCACGTTGTGCATCGAGCAAATATTGACTTTCAGGTGCTATTTCCGCGCGGACGATCATGCTGGCTAAAATGCTTAGCAGAGCAAGTAGATGGGTAAATGATGGCGATTTTATTTGCATATTCCTTTATCGGAAATGGGAGGACTAAGTTGAGTATTAATCGACGTTTTATGCTGGTGAGTTTAATCAAAAGGACATGGAGTGCAAAAAATCATTGTTTTTTCGCTTACAGGATGATGAATGGTTAATTGTTGGGCATGTAATTGTAAACGTTCGGCCATGCTCAAAGCTTCAGGATGAGCATATAAGCGATCACCCAAAATAGGGTGTCCTAAACTGAGCATATGCACGCGCAGTTGATGAGATCGACCGGTAATCGGAGTCAGCTCCAACAACGATGAATGCGCAGTGACACTAACCACTTTCCACAAGGTTTGTGAGGGCTTGCCACGTTCATGATCCACCATCTGTTTGGGGCGGTTGGGCCAGTCACAAATCAATGGCAAGTCCACCATGCCACTATCTTGTGCTGGTTGACCGAAGACCCGGGCATAATAGACTTTGCTGGTTTGGCGAGTTTCAAACTGTCTGGACAAGTGGCGATGAGCCGCTTTATTCATCGCCATGACCATGATACCTGAAGTCGCCATATCCAAACGATGCACAATGGTAGCAGTGGGAAATACGCGCTGCACTCTATATTGTAAACAATCCTGATGTTCAGCGGCTTTACCCGGCACACTCAACAAGCCACTGGGTTTATCCAATATCAGAATATCCTCATCTTGATAGACAATATTGAGATAAGGTTCCATTGGAGGCTGGTAATTAAGTAAGGCCATTAGTGAGTGTTTACCACCAGTCGTAATGCTTCAAACTCTACTTCGGCATGGTCAATTATCTTGGCCAATTGTTGCATTTGCATGGATAAATGTTCTATTTCTTCATCCCGAATACTGGGGTTGACGCTTTGTAACGTGCGCAAACGCTGTAGTTCTTCGCCTAATAAGGATTCCATACGTTGCAAACTTTGCTGCCTTTGTTGTTCCCCTTGCTGTTGGGCTATCTGCTCAAGTTGATCCAGCCCCAACTCAACTTTATCACTGAGTGCACTAATCAGTTGATTTGCGATTTTACGATTGACTTTATTGAGGTAATCAAAACTATGCTGCGTTTGTTGCCCCTTAGGATCCACGCAAATACGAATCGGTGTAGGAGGCAGAAAACGTTGTAATTGCAATTGCTTAGGGGCTTTGGCAGATAAAATAAATACCGCTTCTAACCAGAAAAAACCGACCGGAATGTCTGGATCTTTGTAAAGTGCAATGCTGGCTTTACCTTTAACATCGGTTAATACGGTGTCCTGAGCATGTTGCACCATGGGGTGATCCCAGCTTAAAAACTGTAATTGCTCAAACTGTAGCGCCGCTTGGCGTTCATACGTAACCATCGTACCTTCTTCATCCAGCCCCGGCAGACTGTGATGCATGGCTTCTGAAGGACGCAATAGATAACTGCTTTCGTCATTTTCTTCTTGCACTACACCGATGGTGTCAAACAAGTAAGTCATGAACTTTTCTAAATTAACCGATTGATCTGATTGATAAATGGTATCAATAAACGTATCAATACTGCCTTTGCCGGAGGAGTTGAGTTCCAGCAATTTATCCCGCCCCTGTTCAAGTTGTAACTTAAACTCTCGATGCAAAGCGGCGGTTTGGTTAATCAATGCAAAGCTTAGGGCCTCATCTTGCGGTGTCAGCATGGCAGCTTGCAGTTGAGTTTTTACTTGCTGATAAACAGCGTTGCCAGTGGGGCAGGTATGCTCAAACGCATCCAACCCCTGATGATACCAGTCGAGTAATACTTGCTGTGCAGAGTGCTCAAAATATGGAACATGAATTTGAATGTCGGCTTGCTGACCGATCCGGTCCAGTCGGCCAATGCGTTGTTCCAGTAAATCCGGAACCAATGGCAAATCAAATAGCACCAAATGATGGGCAAACTGGAAGTTACGTCCTTCACTACCAATTTCGCTACAAATTAGCACTTGTGCACCGTCTTCCTGTTGAGCGAAATAGGCAGCGGCTTTATCTCGTTCAACGATGCTCATGCCTTCATGAAAGACGGATGAACGGATACCGGACTGGATACGCACCGCTTCTGAAAGCGCTAAGGCAGTCCCTGCGCTGGCACAAATTGTCAGGATCTTTTTGCCTTTATGCTCTTTAAGTTGGTCGATAAACCACGCTACCCGAGGATCAAACTCCACCCAGCTTTCCACCATATCCCCATGACGCTCTGGCGCGACTAATAAACTGAGGTTTTGTTGAGTGGCTAATTCAGCATATTGTGTGGGCAAACCGAGCGGGTAACAATTAAGCTGCCGAACCGGAAAACCGCTAATGCCAGAGCGGGCATTACGAAACAGTAAACGGCCGGTGCCGTGGCAATCGAGCAGGTGAGCAATGAGACGATTGCATTGTTCGCTATTACTGGCGTCAAGCTGTTCTAAAAGTTGTGGCTCGCTACGCATAAATGGCGCAATTGCATTTTTTTGCTGGCTGTTTAAGGCCTGTCCGTCTGGCGCCTGTCTATCCAATAGGGGGGCAATCGCATCGGCTAGTTCAGCATAATGTTGTTCTTGTTCGACGAATTGCTGGTAATCATGAAAACGGTCGGCATCAAGTAAACGTAATCGGGCAAAATGACTGTGATGGCCTAGTTGTTCTGGCGTGGCGGTGAGTAATAATACCCCTTTGGTTTGCTGCGCCAGCTGCTCAATAGCTTGATACTCAATCGACGCTTCTTCAGGCGACCATTGCAAGTGATGAGCCTCATCGACCACCATTAAATCCCAATCACAAGCTTGGGCTTGTTGCAGATAATCTTCGTTTTCAGTTAATAAATCCAGACTGCACAGGACTAATTGTTCAGATTCAAATGGATTACCGCCTTCCTCAGCCAAGGACTGACAGCGTTCGGCATCAAAAATGGCAAAGGCCAAATTGACCCGACGTAACATTTCTACTAACCATTGATGGACCAAGCTGGAAGGCACCACAATTAACACTCGGCTGGCACGGCCACTGAGTAATTGCTGATGAATGATTAATGCCGCTTCAATGGTTTTACCTAATCCTACTTCGTCGGCTAACAAAACACGTGGAGCGTAACGCTGGCCCACCTGACGGGCAATGTGCAACTGATGGGGAATTAAATCTACTCGTGCGCCCACAAAACCCAATAACGGCGAAGTAAGGTGTTGATACTGCTGTTGCCAGCATTCATAGCGTAAATCAAACCATTTGGGACTATCAAATTGTCCATTCAGAAGTCGTTTATGCGGTTGATTCAATTGCATTTTATGATCGACAAAAGTTTCAATTAACGCGGCACTTTGTTGGGTATCCTGACGCACCCCATGATAGGTTAACTGGCCTTGTTTTTCGGTGACTTTGTCAATCCGCATTTGCCAGCATTCATGGCTGGTGACCATCTCATTGGCTTCTAAAGCCAGGCGGGTCAAGGGGGCCGTTTGTGTGGCGTAAACTCGGGTTTCGCCGGTCGCGGGGAATAAAATAGTCACCTGTCGATGATTTACATCAATGACTGTGCCTAAACCTAAATCAGTTTCTGTATCGCTTAACCAACGTTGACCGGGAGAAAATAACATAATGACCCTCTTAAAATTTGGAGGCGGATTATACCTAAACCTTTTTAGAATGCGAGTTTCAACCATCTGTAATGGGACACATTTAACAGTGCGTGACATTATTCTTGGAGTGAGTGGAAATGAAAATTGCGTTAATTTTATACCGCGATTTATCGATGTTGGTGCTAATCAATAAAAGTTGGTGATTGTGCAACAAAAGTGTTTTAAGGTGTGCTTGAACCATGCTGAAAACACTGACCAATTATTTTCAGGTGATTGATTCGTTTTAGCCTGTAAGTAACTGGCCTGTTATCAGAGTTATATAACATCAGCCGGAGTTGCTAATGCCCAAAAAAGTCGTCAGTGAAAGCAAAATCTATGTTCTAGACACCAATATCCTGCTCCACGAACCTTTCGCATTTTTATCCTTCAAAGAAAACGATGTTATTGTACCGATGACGGTACTGGAGGAACTGGATTACATCAAAGACAGTAAAAAAGATGTATCCAGAGATGCTCGAGTCTCAATTCGAGCCATGGAAGATACGTTGCACAACGCCACCCCGGAAGAAATCGTCGCGGGAGTTTCACTTAAAGGATTAGGTTCCGGTGATGCCGCACCCACCGGACGTTTATCGATATTTGCCGATTACAACCTTACTGAAACCCAAAGCGTATTTACCAGTAATGAAAACGATAACCGCATTATTAATGCGGCGTTGCATTTACAGGCTAATCGCCTGGATCAACAAGTGGTACTGGTGACTAAAGACATCAATATGCGTCTTAAGGCGAAGGGAGCCGGGATGGTGCATGTGGAAGACTATCGCACCGACCAACTGATTTCTGATATTAAATATTTGTGTAAAGGTTTCCATCATTTTGAAGGGGATTTTTGGCAAAAGGTTAAGTCGGTTGATAGTCGGACCGAAGGGCGTGACACGATCCACACCATCGATAAATCGGTATTACCTGAAGCTTATATTAATGAATTTTTGATTGATGACAGTCAGCATTTTGCCGGTATTGTCGAGTCTGCCACTAACGATTCCCTAGAAGTACTCGATTTGGGCTATGAACGAATGATGGGCCGCAATGCCTGGGGGATTTCACCGAAAAATATAGGTCAGGCGATGGCATTGCATTCACTGCTTGATCCGCATATTGATTTGGTGATTTTAACCGGTCCTGCGGGCAGTGGTAAAACCTTATTAGCATTGGCTGCGGCGTTGGAAATGTCTATCGAGCAAAAAATGTATGACAAGATTATCGTCACTCGCAGTACACCAGAAATTGCCGAGTCCATCGGCTTTTTGCCCGGCACCGAAGAAGAAAAGATGGCACCGTGGCTGGCAGCGATTACCGATTCACTGGAAGTACTACACAAGCATGATGAAAACTCTCATAGCTCCATGAGCTACATCATGGAAAAGGCTAATATTCAGTTTAAATCGATAAACTTTATGCGTGGACGCAGTATTCAAAATGCCGTGGTATTGTTGGACGAATGCCAGAATCTCACCGCTTCACAACTGAAAACTATCATCACCCGTTGTGGGCAGGGGACTAAGTTAGTTTGTAGTGGTAACTTGGCTCAAATCGACAGTAATTATCTAAGTCCGGTAACGTCAGGTTTAACCTATCTGGTGGAGAAATTTAAAGACTTCTCCGGCAGTGCCACGATTAATCTGGATGGTGTCGTGCGTAGCCGCCTTGCCGAATATGCCGAGGTGAATTTGTAACTGTGTGGCATTAATTTATTGGCATCGGCCATTATGATTAATGGCCGATACTATCAATACCTTTAGTCCACAGATTGTGACAATCTGTTTTTAAAAAGCAAATAGGCTTCGGTGACATCTGGCAACGTAATATTGGTTAATATTCTTGCCAATGTATCTGCTTCTTCAAGATTGGCTTTAGCAATCATTTTTACTACGTGTTTTCGATTTAAACGGACGGAACGTCTAGCTTTTTTTAGTTCTTCGTCATCGATCAAGTGACTAAAAAATAGATTTCTCTGCTGGTCATATTGAGCAAAATATTCATCATCAATAGGGATAACTTCTTCTGTCTGGCGTTTATAAAACCCCCAACGATTATCTTTAAAACAGGATTGAAATTCTTGGGTATGCAGTGGCCTACCCCTATTCAATAATGCGATATATTCCGGTTGACTGCGATAGGCACGATGTAAAATAAAATAGTCCTTTACAGGAGTAGATAATTCTTCCGGGGCGACTTTTGAGAACTCGTTTTTGGTAAATTTAACTGGTTGGCCATTGGCAAGTTTGTAGACTGCATTTTTAATATAAAGATTGTGAGGGTTAATATCTTTAGAAGATAAACCACTTCTCACGATGGATTTGATGCTTTGTGCTCGATGACCTCTGATGGGATTGGTAACCGGCGGTAAAAACCATGCATGTTCATTCATACGCATCAGCCATTCGAAACAAATTATATCAGCATTAATCCGCTCTACACACTCGTGAACTGATTGGTTGAATTGTCTCGGTATCCAAAATTCATCAATATCCAAGAACATGACGTGAGTGAAGCCTTGCTTATTACTTTCCGCCAAGGCTTTTTTGTATATTTCTGCCTGTGGAGCGGTCCCTTTAACAGTAAAAAAAGAGTTTCCATCTAATAAGGTTACCGGGTATGTTTTAACCACGTTTTGTAGAATCGCTAAACTATTGTCGCTAGTGTTATTAATATAAATATCGATATGGTCAAAACCAAAATAATGATGGTGAAAAATCCAGTCTGGTAAGTAGGCTGCTTCATCCTTTGCAATGGCGACGAGTTTTATTTTGGTATCTTTTATATGACTAGGAGCAAGCACATTTTTCCCTTGATACAGTTAGAAGTTTAAATACATTCATACTTTTGGAAATACAGTTCAAATTTGCGCAGACCTTATTCGTTACCTGTTTTATGGTCAAGAAGAATAGACACTAAAATTTAATCGGTTCAAACTGCTGCTGATTATTTCCTATGTCCCGTTTACTTTGATCGGATATTTCACCGAGTTCGAATAAAGCCGGGCCGGTTGGTTCCAAGTAAAAGTAGGCAATTTGGTCATGCATAAATACAGACTCTTCTTTTTTATGTTTAAAACTAACTCCCAATAGTGCATGTTCCGGTAAGAAGATAAATACCATTGGCATATCTGGATAAAGTCCGTGTAGCAGAGCGGCAGTCAAGACGGCTTTGCTGTCGCAATCTCCTTTATTGTCGACCAGTAGTTTATTGGGGGGCGAAAAACCGCTGCCATTGGAGTTAAGCCGATCTTCCAATAGGTCATAAGGAATGGATTGTACCCAACTTAATACCAGTTCGATGGTTTTACGTCTGTCAGGGGAATCCTCTGATAGTTGTCTAAAACTGGCTATTAAAGGCGCGAGTAAGTCTTGGCTTTGCCGGGCAAATTTTACGTGGTCAGGTTTAATGCCGGTTTCACCCATGGCATTTTCAAATTCAATATAGTAATTGTCAGCCAAATATTGTTCAAAACTGCTGCGTTGTAATTGTTGGAATTGCTTTTGCCATTTGGGAATGCTTTTGGGGTGACGAGAGCGAATCGATACGCTGATTTTGTTGGCGTTTTGTTTCACTTTAATATCGGCCTCTCGCGCATCAATCTGACTGGCTTGTTTGCGCATCGCCATCACGCTATATCGATTAGCAATTTCGGGGCGATAGAGTTTGAAGGTGCGAAAAGCATCAAAAAACTGCGTTTTATCAAACGACACATCCAGTTGGTGTTGTTTCTCGGCGCGATCCTGCCAAACATAATGAAATTCGATGGTGTTGTCTTTTTCAAGACGAGAAAAAGCCAACTGTTTGGCATGGCAAGGGAATAGGGTTAAGCAAAGGATGACGAGGTAATATTTGCTCATTTTTGCCCGTATGTTGCGAAGGTGTATGCAGTATAGATAAAGTGACATCAATAAAAAAGCCAGCATCACGCTGGCTTAAATAAGTTTGAATCGTGGTAATCGATTAAAAACTCTGACTAAATTCCACACCCCACGTTCGCGGCATACCGCGAGTGGCATTGGGTGAACCGGTATTTTCGCCCTGTCCACCAGGCGATGAAATCATGTAGTTTTCATCGGTTAGATTGCGTGCATAAAGCGATAATTTCCAATCGTTGTCACTAATAAAGCTGATGCGTGCATTAAGTAAATCATAGCCATCGATGCGATTAAGCGCGGTTAAGCCTTCAATATTGCTGGGGTTAAAGGGCAGTAAGCCTAAATTACCGTTATCTGCCGCACCGTTGCGTTCATCTACCGATGTCCAGTCCGCGTGAAGCATAAATTCACCGCTATCTACAGGAATAAAGTAATCCGCCCCGATAAACAAACGATGCTTAGGCACACCAGATAATGGTTGGCCAGTTTGATCATCGGCTGCGGTTTCACCTTCAAACAGTGAGTAGCGGGTATATTCGGTATCTAAGTAGGCATAGTTAACATTGATATTCAGGTTGTCTGTGGCAGCCCAGGTGGATTCCACTTCAAATCCTTTACCGGCTGCATCAACATTACGCACGTTATACACCGGAATATTGCCGTTTGAACCGGTCAAACGCAAAATTTGCAGGTTGGTGTAATCATAATCAAATGCAGATACGTTGAGTTTTAGTTTATTGTCTAACAAGGTTGATTTCAGACCCACTTCAATATTATCTACTTCTTCCTGATCAAAAGGATCGGCAAGTCCCAAGGTATTAAATCCACCTGCTTTAAAGCCTTCCGCATAGGTAATGTATGTCATTACTTTGTCATTCCACTGGTAATCCAGTACAAAGCGCGGTGTGACTTTGGTCCAGGTATTAGATTGTTCGGTAGGTTGGAAATCGCCGTTGCTATCCAGTACCGGATCGCCATTTTCATCGCGCAATACCATTTGATCTGCAAAGGCCAATCCGAATAACGAACCCGGTACTTGTGGAATGGGAATAGTAATTTCATTCTGGTAATAAGACAGAATGTTGAAACTCTTCTCATCGCGAGTCCAACGTACTCCTACGGTGAAATCCAGCTTATCAGTAATCGGATAGGTTACGTCGGTAAACAAGGCGTAAGATGTGTTATCGCCCCAATCTTCAGTTTCTTCGATCCAGGGTTTACCTAAATTATCTTGCGCTATGGCACTGGCAATACTGGCCGGATCCTGTCCGGTTAACATACTTAAATAAGCCAGATCATCTGGAATGAGTTGTAATAAAAAGCCGGTTAAGCCGCTGCCGAGTGGTACATCAGTGGTGCCGGGAATACCCAGTTCAGGTGCACCCGTTGGCGGTAATCCTGCCTCTTTCAATGCTGAGTTTATGGCATAGCTATCCAGTGATGCCATCATAAAATCAGCAAAGGTATCCTGATATATATCCTCATTCATATAAGTTGCGCCAAAGGTCCAGCGGGTGCCCCCTTTGGTTTCACCCGCGAGGCGGAATTCCTGGCTGAATTGCTTTTGCTGTTCAATATTGTTGGAAGCAAAATAAGCGCGGATGTTGGCGCTGCCATCATCATCTGTATAGTTTTCGGTTTCAAAACGTTTATAAGCAGTAATGGAGGTGAAGTCTGCCCAACCTAAACGAGTATTGATTTCCATTGATGTGCCGAACAGATGGCGAGACTCGGTACCTCGGAAGTCAGTTTCATGCACACCGTAAGGATCGAGTTGATTGGTGTCTCGATATAATTTGGGGTTAAAGGAATAAGTAGGACGACTATCACCCTTTACTTCGTTAAATTCGGCGCGAAACATAACGTCTGTATCATCGGTGGCTTCCCACAAAATCGAACCGCGGATGGTTTGATTGGTGCTGGCCCCCAATTTGATCATCTTGTAGTCATCACCGGCGTCAGGTTCGGTAATGGGGTTAGCATATAAACGGGCATCTACATAACCATCTTCGTCTGAAACGCTAATACTGCCACGAAAATAAACATTGTCGGCTAAGGGAACATTATACAAGCCATCGAATTTTTTTAAGCCGTGATTACCTACGCCTATTTCATATTGACCTTCGGTCGTATCAACAGGGCGTTTACTAATAATATGCACAGCGCCAGCTGCCGCATTTCGACCAAACAAGGTGCCTTGTGGACCTTTAAGGACTTCAACCCGTTCAACATCATTAAAATTAACAAGAGCGGCACCGCTTCGTCCGGCATACACACCATCGACGTAGATAGCAACAGCTGGGTCAGCGCCGATACCGAAATCATTAGTTTTAATCCCGCGAATATCGTATTTAGGTTGGGTTTTTGATGTGTTCTTGGTTTCAAAACCAGGCACAATATTGCCTAAATCATCAATGTTTTTGGCGCCAATCCTTTTCATACTTTCTGCTGAAAATGCGGAAATGGAAATAGGTACTTCCTGAATATTCTCAACCCGTTTTTGGGCCGTTACCTGAAGAACTTCAATTTCACCCCGGGAGGCTTTTTGCTCGGTATCTTGTTCCTGAGCAACGGTGATAGATGCTGTAAAAAGCAGTGAGGCAGAGATGGCTTTGGCTAACGTGGTACGACTAAAAAACTGTGGTTTAGATATAGAGCGCATACTAATTATTACTCCCTTCAAATAATTGATTTGTATTTATAGTTATCATTTTTTTGTAAAAAAATTGTTGTTAGATTTTTATATCACAAATGGTCGGATGTCTAAATATAATTTATTTACTCCGTTTTAGTTTGGATTAAATAAAAATTTATTGGTACTATCGTACTAAATAAAATGTGAGTTGAACTTATGAAAACAACAAAATTAATCCTACCTTTTATGTTAGTTAGCGTTTTGCAGGCTTGTAGCCAACCAGAGAAAATGGTTGCCAGCGATGCTGACAAAGCCTTCGAAAAGCAGTTAATTAAGCAATTGGTGATGGCTAAACCCGGTGATGTTATTGAGATCCCGGCCGGTGTTCATCCTATTTCCCGTGGTTTGTCTCTTAATGTTGATGGTGTGACTATCAAGGGTGAGGGCATGGATAAATCGGTATTGTCGTTTAAACATCAGTTGGCTGGAGCTGAAGGTTTATTGGTTAATGCCAGTAATTTCACCATTGAAGATGTTGCCATTGAAGATGCATTGGGTGATGCGCTTAAAGTAAATGAAGCCGAGAATGTGATTATTCGCCGTGTACGTACCGAATGGACTGATGGCCCCAATGAGAAAAATGGCGCTTACGGCATTTATCCGGTGCAAACCACCAACACCCTGATTGAAGGCGCGGTGGCTATTGCGGCATCGGATGCGGGAATTTATGTAGGCCAGTCTCACAATGTGATTGTACGAAACAGTCGTGCCGAATATAACGTTGCTGGTATCGAGATTGAAAATACCCAAGGTGCGGATGTCTATGACAATATTGCCACTAATAATACCGGCGGTATTTTGGTGTTTAATATGCCTAATTTGCCTCAGCCGGGCTTTGGCACACGTGTGTTTAACAATAAAGTCTATGAAAATAATACCGACAATTTCGCGGCCAAAGGCACCGCGGTTGCCAGTGTTCCTGCAGGTTCAGGTGTGGTAATTAACTCTAACGATAAAGTGGAAATTTTTGCCAATCTGATTGCCGATAACAAAACTGCCAACGTGGTCATATCCAGTTATTATTCGGCTGGTTTTTATTCTAAAAAATCCAGTGCGGAAAATTTTGACCCTTACCCAGAAACGATTTTTATCTATGACAATGAATTTAAAGGTGGTGGTGATTCACCTGATCATCTTGAATTACAAGCATTGCGTGTGTCTGAGTTTGGTTTAACCGGCAGCTTGCCGGATGTTTTATGGGATGGTTATGTTAATCCTGATAAAACCGAAAATGGCCAGCTAAAAGCTGAATATAAAATATGTATTGATAATGGTGATGCGGGTATCGTTAATGTCGATGGTCCGAATGGTTATAAAAATATCTCAACGGATATCACGCCTCATCAATGTCAACATGAAAAACTACCCGAAATCGTGTTGCCGGAATATTTCTCGACACATTAATCGGTATTTTAAATCAGGCTTTGTGATGTCATAAAGCCTGATTGTCCCGGATTAATACAGGAAACAACCTCGTGATTAGAATAAGCTGTTTTTTGCTTGCCCTGTTTTTGTTGGGTGGCTGTAGTAAAAACATCGAACCGGTTAACTTTATCGCCGATGATAATTTTCCGGACAAACTCAGTGATTGGCATGTATTAAATTTTGCCAATGGAGAATTAACCCCCAACAAAGGGGTGGTGCCTTATGATCTGAATATGCAATTGTTCACCGATCATGCACACAAATTCAGAACCATCTGGATGCCTGAGGGGACATCGGCTACGTACAGTGAAGATGAGCTGGACTTTCCGGTTGGAACCATTATTTCCAAAACGTTTTATTACCCGCGTCAACGGGATAGTCGCCATGCGCTGCGTCAAACTGACGATTACAGCGGTGATTTCACCTTAAATGGTTTAGCCCTGGATAAAGTACGTTTGATTGAAACTCGTTTACTGATTCATCAGCAACAGGGCTGGGTAGCGTTACCTTATGTATGGAATGCCGAACAAACCGAAGCCACGCTGGAATGGGCCGGTGATGCACAAACCTTGAGTATGATTGACGACCAGGGGCAGCAGCAGGATTTTACCTATATGGTACCCGATGCCAATCAATGCGCAGGTTGTCATGCGCCTAATCATACCAATAAAAAAATTAAGCCTATAGGGCCTAAAACCCGTCATTTGAACAAGGCTTATCGTCGTTTTGGCAGCGAGCAAAATCAGTTAGTCCACTGGCAAGAGTTGGGTTACTTGACGGGGTTTAATGGTGATTTTGCCAGCGCTCCTAAAAATGCCAGTTTTGATGATCCTGATGCTGGTATCGAACCATTAGCCCGCGCTTATCTGGATATTAATTGCGGCCATTGCCACAATCCAGCCGGGGCTGCGGATACTTCCGGTTTATGGTTAACAAAAGAGGTGACTGATATGCGCCGCTTAGGGCTGTGCAAGCCACCGGTGGCCGCGGGACGAGGGGCAGGGGATGGACGTTTTGATATTGACCCTGGTCATGCGGATATATCCATTATTAGTTACCGGATGAGTTCTACCGATCCGGGCGAAATGATGCCCGAATTAGGTCGCTCTACTACTGATTTCAAAGGGGTTGCGCTAATTAAAAAATGGATCAATGGCATGGATGGGGATTGCAAATAACTCAATCAACAACGGTAATCATCGAAGCCGGAACGTTTATGTTCCGGCTTTTTTATTTGTTACCTCAGCGGATAGGGAAAATAATCGCGATTACTCAACTTGGATATTTATTTGTCGTTATTCAAGATACACTTATGCGGATTGGTATTAGCCTGACTCTATTGCACGATACAGTGCGTATACATTTGTTGAAGAGGTAATAAGAGCATCGACATTCAACAGCACTTGCTGAATGTAACTCAAAACGCGCAGGCATCGTTGTTTCATTTTTTTATTTGTTAATAGCCTTGTTGTAAAAGGATCATATGACTAAACACATTATTCGAGCCGGTGTGGTTCATTTTCCACAATCCAGTCAGACCCCCGCTCAAGATGTAGAATACTTTGCTGATGGCGGCCTGGTTATCCAAAACGGTAAAATTGTTGATCTGGATACTTATACTGATGCGCTCGAACGTAATCCGGATGCCACCCTGATAGATTATGCTGGCAAATTATTGATTCCAGGTTTAATTGATAGCCATGTACATTTTCCACAAACTGAAATGATTGCCAGTTACGGTGAGCAACTGCTCAAATGGCTGGAGCATTATACCTTTCCGGTGGAAGGCAAGTTTGCCGAACCCGAGTATGCAAGCAAGATGGCTGATGTGTTTTTACAACAGCTATTACGTAATGGAACAACTACTGCGATGGTCTATTCCAGCGTGCATAAAGGGGCAACAGAGGCGCTATTTCATGCTGCGCAGCAACGACAAATGCTAGTGATAGGCGGTAAAACCTGCATGGACAGACATTGTCCAGACTGGTTACAAGACAGCGCGATATTAGCACAACAACACAGTGCCGAATTAATCCAGCAATGGCATGGTAAAGACCGTTTACATTATTGCCTTACTCCACGTTTTGCTCCCACCAGTTCAGACGCGCAACTTGAGGTGTTAGGAGAGCTGGCGCAGCAGTATCCAGACGTGTTTATCCAGACCCATTTATCAGAAACTAAGCAGGAAATAGAATGGGTTAAATCACTTTATCCGCAAGCGGATAATTATCTGGATGTGTACGACAGAGTCGGTCTGGTGCGTTCAAGAGCGGTATTCGGTCACTGTATTCATCTGGTTGATGACGAATGGTCCCGGTTAAGTGAAAGCGGTGCAACTATTGCGTTTTGTCCCAGTTCAAACTTGTTTTTAGGCAGTGGATTATTTGACCTGGAAAAAGCCCGTCAACATCAGGTACACGTAGCGTTAGCCACTGATGTTGGAGCCGGTACCAGTTTTAATTTACTGCGTACCATGGGCGATGCTTATAAGGTATGTCAATTACAGGGTATTCAATTAGATCCGTTAGCCGGGTTATATATGATGACACAAGGCGCGGCTGTCGCACTCAAGCTGGACGATAAAATTGGCAACCTAAATAGCGGTACTGATGCAGATTTCGTCATACTCGATCCGGATTTTGATTCTTTAACTTCATTACGTTTGGCCGGTTTTGAGGCGTTAGACTCCTCGCCTGAACGCCCTGCGGACATTATCTTTGCCTTAAGTATGTTAGCGGATGACCGAGCTATTGCGTCGACATGGGTAAATGGAAAACCACTGTATCAACGAGAAAAACAGTAGCATTCAATCAATTGAATACTACTGCGGTAAAGTGTGATTCGGAACGAGTCTAAATCGGTGAACCGGGAGGCAAAGGCAATACCGAGAAATCCGATTGCCACTCGTTGGTGCGCAAAAACTGCGCGAGTTGTCGAGCCATCATTTGTGCTTGCGGATCCTTGGCCTGTTTGGCTAACCACGGCTGTAATTGAGCGAGTTGATATTGGATCTCGGCTTTGACTTCCGGTGCCACATTGGCGTTGAGGGAAGTGCGGATCAGGCTGTCGAAGGTCACATAATTAATACGTTGCTGTAGCTGCCAATAGTCTTTGCTGGAAGCCGCTTTTAGAGTGTTATCGATTATCAGATTAATGAGTCTCGCAACGGTCAGTGGATTGCCTTGTTGAGCGGCAAGATGATTTAACCTGCCCGGCTGAAGTAACTGGGATAGACTAAAACCACAGGCCGATTCAGCCGCACTAATTTCATCAAAGGCTAATCCTGTTCGTCCCTTAAAGCTTTCACGATTGCGGCTGTCACCATAAGCTTTAGGGGTAATCAATTTCACAATATTGTCCGGGATAGCCAAAAAGGCGGGACTAAGGGTTTGTAAAATACTGTCAACGGCTTGTTGTTGCATCTCATAACTGACCGGAGTTTGCCCTTGTGGCGTGACGTAATCTCCTTTGACTTCATATTGATAGTTTATGCCGCCAATCAGTTTGGCTGTGGCCTGAAGTTGATAACGATGCAACAAATAAATAGGTACCAATGATTCTTCTAAAGAGGAAAGGGCGGTGCCAGTGGCAATACTGTTGATACCAAACTGCTCCAGTGCCGCATGGCGCACTTGGATAATACGTTTAAGTTCATCTGCGGCATTGCTGCCATTGTCCCATAAACTGCCTTGCGCACTGGGTGTATCGTTGGGACGGGCGTCAGGATCTGATATGTAATGCAAGCCACTGCTACGAGCACCCTGAACCAGTTTGGCGAGTTGCTGAGATTCATCTTGGTTTGAATCGAAGGTTTTGTAACCGTAGGCGATAGTATATTTGTCCCATAAGCCTAAACCGACACTATAGGGATGATCGATCTTTACCTGATTATTGTTGAGATAAACATAAGGATGGGGATAGTCCATCACCGACGCATTACCATTTTCGCTGGCAGCAAAATTATGGGCTAATCCTAAAGTATGGCCGACTTCATGGGCAGCTAATTGACGAATACGCGCCAGGGCCATGGCTTTTTGAGCGCTGGTATCCGCATTGTCCTGCTTGAATGGACTGGTTAATCCCAGCGCGATCAGATAATCCTGCCGCACGCGCAATGAGCCTAACGTCACATGGCCTTTAATTATTTCGCCTGTACGCGGGTCAATCACTGAAGAACCATAAGACCAACCTCGGGTGGCACGGTGAACCCATTGGATTACGTTGTAACGCACATCCATTGGATCGGCATCGATTGGTAAGTCTTTGACCTGAAATGCATCTTTGTAGCCGAGTGCGGAAAATGCCTCATTCCACCATAATGCTCCATCTTTTAAGGCACTGCGTACCGGCTCCGGTGTACCGGGATCAAGATAGTAAATGATAGGTTTAACTGCTTCACTCACTGCCGCCGCTGGATTTTTTTTGTGCAAACGATGACGTGGGATAAAACGTTTGACCATCGATTGATCAATGGGCGCCGCATAGTCTTCATATTCAATTGACCAATAGCCTGAAAAGGGCTGAAAGGAGCGTGGTTGATAATTATTATCCGGCAATTCAATCAGTGAATGATGTAAATGTACCGAAATACTGGTGGGATCCGGGGTGACTTGTTTGACATAGTTACCGGGAGACGTCCCAGAGAATGTCACTAAGGCTTCCAGTTCGGTATTTTGTGGAAAGGTTTTTAATCGAGGCAAATAGACACCACTTCGATTGGTATCGACTTTAAAATGACCTTGCCCGGTTTGCTCAAGTTGTTGTCCGATATGATGAATATCCGACAGTAAAAATTGAGTGTAATCGACTAACACTGCATTGGCATCACTGGCCACAATAGGCAATCCGGCAATAACCGAATCGGCAAAAGCCTCATCGATACTGGTTTTTTCGGCGGGATTATCACTCTCGGCACGATAATAGGTATTCAGCTGGCGTAATAACACTTTGTCGCCAAAGCGCTCAAACTGGACGACTCGGGTATCGCCTAATTGACCACGATCCAGACCAATATCATTTGAGCCAATCCCTTGGGGTAAACTACTTTGAAACAATAAAGGTTGGGCGAATTTGCTAATACGCAAAAAAACTTTGCCACTATCTGCTTGGTAACACAGATCAAAATAGCCCGACTGATATTGGCAGTCTTGAGTAAATTTTTTAATCGATGGAGATTGTGCAAAAGCAGAGGTTGCCAATAATAACGTACAGATGATGAGGACACGCGACATTTTTTAGGTTCTCCCGAATTGACCAAACTATACCTTATACCATTCAAACGCAGAAAAACTATCCTCCCGAGATAAAATACGAATTCATTTTGCGTTATCAATGCTATGGTGGTTGAATAACGACTTTGAGTAGCTGTAAGTATGTTTGTGCAATGAGCGATGACTTTACCCAAAAACTCTCCAATTGGTACGATGGCGATCAGGATGCGCTAAAGGATATTGTACCTGTTGTAATGGAAGAGCTTAAGCGTCAGGCTAGGCGCTATATGCAGCGCGAGAAACAGGATCATACCCTGCAAGCGACCTCATTGGTTAATGAAGCTTTTATTCGTCTGGTTGATGTCAATGTCAGCTGGCAAAATCGCGCCCATTTTTTTGCCATTGCGGCTAAAATGATGCGCAGAATATTGGTTGATCACGCCAGACAAAAAGATAGTCTTAAACGTGGTGGCCAATATATGCATACCTCCCTCGATGGCCATGTCATTGCTGACCCGGCCGGGATCACCCACTTGGTGTTTATTGATGATTTATTACAAGAATTTGAATCTTTCGATGAACGTGCCGCCAGTTATTTTGAACAATATTTTTTTGCCGGCATGACGGTTAAAGAAATTGCTGAAGTGGGGGGGATCTCTGAATCTACCGTCGCCAGAGAACTCAGCTTGGCTAAATCGTGGTTGACCAGCAGACTTAAGAATTATTGATCTTTCATACTCACCAACGATCGGCAAATTAAATCTATTTTTTACCATCTTTCTGACACTTTATTAGCTGTTTTTCGCTTATTTGATTAAGCCCCTTTTTTTATTGATAAAAGGGATTATTGGGTGGTTAACTGTTTACATCGGAATCAAATAAATGAAATCAAGACACTATATTAAATTGTTCGCGGCATGCTTGATGACGGCCTGTTGTTTGCTAAATCAAGCTTCAGCCAGCCTTATTAAGGATAATGGCTCCTATACTACCGTTAATGGATTAGACTGGCTGGATTGGCCACTGACCGAGAACATGACCCAGACCGATGCGATTGCCAATCATTCCGGTTGGCGAGCGGCAACGGGACAAGAAATTACTGAAATGCTTAACACTATGTTTGAAACCTCACTTTTTGTCGGGACAGATCAGGTGCTGGCGGCTTCCCTATTGTCCAACCCCACAGGATTAATTGACCGGTTCAGACAGTTATTTGGCACCATTGACTTTAATGGGGGCCTGTTTACCGCAGCGCATATTGATAGTTATGGACTGGTTTTTGTGACACCAAATCCCAGTATCGATGTTAATAATATTGTTATCGGTAATGGAACCGATGTGGCGATTTATGGCGCAACGAGTTATAGCCGTCCGAGAAGCGGTGTTGCATTGGTTCGGCAGGCAGTTTCAGAGCCTTCCAGTGTGGCGATTTTTGCTTTGAGTCTGATGGGTTTTGGTTTCACTGTTAATCGAAAAAAAACGCATGGCTGATGTGGCGATCTAAAAGCGCTGTATTGCGTTAAAATTGGTTTTTAAAAAATGGTAGGAGAGTGGCAATGAAGGGGACGTTGTTGGTGGTACTGGTGGTGCTACTGTTACCCTATATTCAATCGGATGAGACATCGTCGAAAAAGGTTAAATCTTCGTTGCCCATTCCCCTAAAAAAGCAGACCAATGGATTATCTTCCAAGACTAAAAGGGGAATGGATATGCCGGAAGATGAGGTGGAAATTTGCCACGCTGACACTCAGTCACCATCTATTCCCCCGGATCGTCAGTCTGGCCATTTTCCATGTGATCTGGATGGAAAATAGCATGATTGGATTGTGTCACTAAGGGCTGTTAATTGCTGCCTATCGTTATGATATTTTGTTCATTAGCCAGCTGACTGCTTGGTGAAGATTGCGATTGTGCCCGTCGAATGTTGGATAACAACGTTATGGTTTCGGTTAAGTCAGGATGCGTCTCACCCAGCATTTTGATCTGTACATCCCGTATTTTATTGGCCAGCGTCAAAGCCTGTTGATACTGATGAGTATCTAACAATAGCAAAGCTTGTTCTTGTGCCGTGTTCAGAGTTACTCGGTTTTCGAAACCCAAAGCTTGAGTTTGTTTTTCCAACGCCTCAGCCAATAACGCTGTGGCTTGGGTATATCGATGTTGTAGGCGAAATACGCGGGCTAATTTCATCTGTGTTTGCAGGGTTTCAATGTGATCTTTACCCAGCGCGTTACGACGTAAATCCAGCACTTCCTTAAATAACGTTTCTGCTTGAGGCAGGTTACCCAGACCCAGATAAATATCAGCCAGATTGTGTTTTGAGCCTAGTACATCAGGATGAGTAGGACCCAATACCCGCGATGCCAATTTAATGTGCTGTTCGACAAAAGGCTGAGCCTGGTTGAATTTGCGCTGAGTCAGCAGGTTAAGACCCAGCCGGCTCAGGCAACTTAGCGTGTAGGGGTGCTTTTCACCGTATATTTCTGTGCGTTTAGTCAGACAGGTTCGGTAGTAGCGTTCACTTTTGGCATAATTGCCCTGTAACAGGTTTAACTTGCCCAGTTGTTCAATTGAATACAAGGTGTGGCGATGAAATTCACCGAATAATGTTTTACGGCGCTGGTAGACATGCTCCAGAATCGTCTGGGCTTTTTCCAGATTGCCCATATTCATATAAAACATACCGAGATTATCCAATGCGCCTAAGGTATCACGGTGATCTTCACCAAATAACTTTTTGCTTAATTCATAGGCTTCAACCATGACGGGCAGATTTTTCTCATAATCGTACCGGTAGTCGTATAAAATGCTTAGAATAAACAAGGCGCCGAGATAGTCTTCACTATTGGTGGCGTGATTTTCACGATAAATTTGTACTGCGCGAGTTAAGTGCGTTTCAGCTAAATCCAGCATTCCAATTTCGTTATAGACTTTCCCTATTACCTGATGCAGCGCTGCGGCAACAAGGGGTTGACTGGTAAGGGCATGTTCGTCGTTAGTGTTTAATTGTTTGCTCGCTTGCGCCAAAACGTCTTTCACTTTGACATCTTGGCCATTACCTTTATACGGGTCCATTTCAACAAACATGTTTGACAGAAAGTTGGAGATGGCGTTGGCTCGTTCACTGTTGTGAATCGCTAAATCCCGTTCATAGGCGACCCGTTTGGATTGCTGCCAAATAGCCAGACCTGAACCCACAACAGCAAACAGTAAAACACTGCTTAATACACTAGCAACGCGGTTTCGTTGCAAAAACTTCTGACTACGATATAGCCAGTTTGGCGGCGTCGCCAACACCGGAAAGTGGGTTAGATATTTGTTGATATCGTTAGATAACTGAGCGACCGATTCATAACGTTGACGAGGCTCTTTTTGTAAAGCCATCAACGTAATGTTATCCAAATCTAAAGGTAACTGGCGTGGAGAGGTTTTTGACTGTGGCACCAAGCGACGGCTTGGTGGCTTAATCGTTGTTTCCAGTATTAATTGCTGGATGGTTTGAGTCTCACTTTCGCTTAAATTATAGGGACGTTCACCACAAAGCAATTCGTATAAAATAACACCTAAGGAATAAACATCGCTTAAGGTTGTAATCGACTCGCCCCGAATTAGCTCGGGGCTGGAGTATTGCAGGGTTAATCTGCGTTCACTGCTATTGGTGTGTTGTGCTGATGGCGTTATCTCGGATTTCGTTAGTAATTTAGAAATGCCAAAATCCAGTAGGCGCGGCTCTCCGTTTGCGGTAATCAATATATTGGAGGGTTTAAGGTCACAATGCACAATCAGCTTTTGGTGAGCATATTGTACCGCACTACATACTTTGCAAAATAGAACCAGGCGTTGTCGAAGCGAGAGTTGCTGAGCGTTGCAATATTCATTAATCGGAACACCCTCAATATATTCCATTACCAGATAAGGCAGGCCTTCATTAGTGGTGCCGCCGTCCAGTAAACGACTGATATAGGCATGTTCCAGATTGGCCAGTATTTGTCGTTCTGTAAAAAAATCACGCTTTACATGCTCACTCAATGCAGAGGAGCGAATAACTTTAATCGCCACTTGCTGATTAAATTGCTCATCGGCTCGTTCCGCCAGAAATACCGTGCCCATACCTCCATAGCCAAGGGGTTTGATTAATCGATAACTTCCCATTCGTTGGCCAATAAGTGAATCGTCATTCCCTAGTAATGAATGGGCTACTTGAGCAACCGGATTACCAAGTTGAACGGTCTGTTCGGTTTGATTCAATAATGACATGACTTGCGTATAGACATGCTCATCTACTTCGCCATCACATTGAGCGCGCACGAAGGATTCTTGCTCAGTGAGAGGAAGTTCGCTGGCTTGATGAAATAGTTGTTTTATTTTATGCCAGTCATTTTTATCCATTGGGATAGGCGTTTCCTTTATCGGTATTTATTAATGCATCAATAATCATCACGGTTATGTTGTCGCGGCCACCATGGTGGTTGGCTGCATCAATCAGTTGCTGCACTGCAATTGTCGAGTCGTTAACCGAGTTGATAATTTCCAGAATGTGGTTATCGGGCAGTTCATTAGTTAACCCATCACTGCATAACAATAGTTTTTCGTCCGGATGCAAAACACCGCTGACTTGACCTATATTGAGTTGCGCGATTAAAGGACTGCCTAAACATTGTGTTATCACATTCCGTTTAGGGTGCACGATTGCTTCCTCAGGACTCATAATACCCTCATCGACCCATTGCTGAACCAGGGAATGATCATGACTTAACTGGGTGATGTGACTACTGGACAGCAAATAAGCACGACTGTCACCTACCCAATGGATCCGGTAATGATTGTTTTTGACTTCAGCCAGCACCACAGTCGTACCCATGGTGTTATAGTGCGGATTATTCGATGCGGTAGACCGGATTAACTGGTGAGTTTTCTGAATCGATCCAGTGGCATCAGCTGCTGTTGTCATCATGGTGTAAATTTCGTCACAGGCTAACTGACTGGCTACTTCGCCACCTTGATGCCCACCCATACCATCCGCAATGATCCAAAAACCATCAGCTTGAGAGTAACGATAGCAATCCTGATTAATATGGCGTGTTTTACCGACGTGAGTCAGCGCAGCGCAGTTATGTAGCATGAAGTTCACAAATATCTAGATGGAATTTTGATAATAAGGGGAATTGATGGCACACGCAAATAGCGCTAGAAAAGACAAACGAACCTTTTTATTTAGCCTGTATTTGCTTTAATATCCGCGTTCAATTTTTAATAGGAAAATAGACGTTTTGACCGCAATTGGTATTGATTATGGAACCTCCAACTCCGAGGTGGTGTATTTTGACGGGCAGCAATATCAGCTAATCGAGTTAGATCCGCTGTCGGATACACCCTGTAAAATTCGTTCTTCAGTATTCGTTTATTATCCGGACGAACTTCCATTACCTCCGGCAGAACTGGTCGAAGCCAAAGTTGATCAATTGCAGCGTGCCATTGGCACTAAAATAGACAAGGCCAAAGAAGGTTATTATCAAGCTAAAGAACCCCGTGAACAGCAATTGTATAGTGACAGAATCGATAGTTTACGCGGCGATTTTCATAATAAGCCCATGCTTCAGCAGCAGGCGATTCATATCTTGATGGAAGATATGACGGTTCAAGATTTATCATTAAACAAGCTAGTCGAAACCGGCGAGTTCTTATTCGGTGAAGCGGGCTTCAGGCATTATCTAAAAGTACCGGATAAAGGGCGGTTAATCTATTCGCCCAAAAACTTTTTGGGGGCCAGTTTGCTCGGTGGTCAACAACAGGCCTTTGTCGGGTTAATTGCCAAACAGTTAGCTTATTTTCGCCACTGTGCCGAAAAGCAGTTGGGCACATCGGTCACTAAAGCTGTGATCGGACGGCCAGTACGTTTTCATGGTACGCGAGGCGAGGCGGGTAACGCTCAAGCGCTTGAAATTATGCGCGCAGCAGCGCTGGAAGCTGGTTTTGAAGCGGTCGAGTTTCTCGAAGAGCCAATTGCCGCCGCTTATAACATTGAACGTCAGTTACCTCAGGCACAGAATGTTTTGGTGGTGGATATTGGCGGTGGCACCACTGATATTTGCTGTATTCAACTATCGCCAGAACGGCTATTGCAGTTAGACCGGCAAAAAGATGTGTTGTCGGTAACCGGTACACGTATTGGAGGCATGGAGTGTGATAAAAATCTAATCACCAAAACCATTGCACCCACCATGGGCATGGGAACCACCTTTGGCAATAATCTACCAATCCCGCCGACCTATTTTTCGGATATGTGTGCGGTAGACAATATACCGCGGTTGAATAATTTTTTCTCGGACGAATATGGACTGGAAATCGCTCAAACCAAATCGGTATCCAGTCATCCGGATTTATTGCAGCGTTTATTGATTGTCCAAACCGAAAAGCTCTCGGCGAGATTGGTGAATTCATCCCGCTTAGCCAAAGAAATGTTGTCGGATAAAGCACAAATTACCTTACCACTGCGTTATATTCAGGACGATTATCAGGTAGAGATTAGTCAGGATGATTTGCGCCGTTCCATGCAAAGCTGGTTGCAGCGAGTTAAAAAATTAATCAACGAGTGTTTGGCTAATAGCAGCGAGCCACCACAAATGTTGTTTATTACCGGTGGTATGAGTTTATCGCCTATCGTGCGCCAAGAGATTATCGATATGTTACCCGACTTGCCATTAATGGAAGGGGATGCGTTTAATTCGGTGTGTCAGGGGCTTAGTATTCAAGCGGCGAAATTGGGCTAATTAGCCCTATCGCAAACATCGGCTGTTAAAGCTATTTTTGTTTCAATACGACTTTATATTTTTTATCCATAAAATCGATGATGTCACCGGCGATGATTTTTTTGCGGCGGCGAGTTTCGATTTCGTTATTTACCATTACCTGCCCATCATCAATGACGGCTTTGGCTTCGCCACCACTGTTTACCAGACTTTCGAATTTCAATATCTTATATAACTCGGTAGGCTCTTCTAAAATCTGAATTTCTTGCATACTGAATCTACCTTGTGGTGTTGAGAAAAAACATTAACTAAACCGATGTTTGCGGGATTATTTTAAAGAATGTAAACCGAACATATTGCCTTCGGTATCAATAATAAGAGAAATAAACCCATATTCACCAATGGACATTTTTGCACGCTGGATACGGCCCCCGGCTTTTTCGACGCGGGCTTCTTCAACGGCACAATCATCACAGGAAAAATACACTAGGGTACTATTACCTCCAGCAGGGAATCCGGCCATGTGGGTTAACGCACCGCCCGCACCATATCTTTGCATGTCGGATGGAAAGGCTAACATTTGTATGGACGTTTCAGAGGGATCGCTTAATTGTTCCAATTTAACAGCAAGCACGGTTTGGTAAAACTGTTGAGCTCGGTCCATATTATCGACATAAATTTCGAACCAGCCTACTGGATTAGTTGGCATGATTGACCCTCTTTATTTTGTGGTGGTGTTGCATTGACGTTAATCCCAAAATGCCATTAAAGCAAGTGACTCCGCTGGGTTAATTGGGCATCAAGCTCACCCGCATTTAGGCAAAAATAGTCTCGTCTAACAGCGTATCAATAGCCTGTTTGGCTGCGCTTAATGACATGCCGGAGTGCGGTTTCATAAGCAATTGATATTCAAGTTGTAAAAGCGTTCCCATCACAATATTGGCTTTGGCATCAGCGTGTTTTTCGTTGGCATTGAGGGCAATAAAAAACTGTTCGAGGGCATTGAGCATCACTTTTTGCGGGGCATACAGCGCTTCAGCTAGTTTAACATCACGTAACGCTTGTTGACGGAAGGACCACTCAATGATGCGGGCGTCATGATTTTCTGCTTGGGACTTTACATGTTGGAATAATAGCGTCTTTATGCTGGTTTTGAGGTTATCGCTATTATTGCTTTTGATAAACTTTTTAAGCTCGGTTAATGCGTGTTGTTCCAGAGCTTCAATTTCAAAGATACTGCGTTCAACAAAATATAGGTAGGCATCGTGGACTAATGCTTCAATATCGTCGAAGTAATAGGTGGTCGCTGATAAGGATACCTTCGCTTCTTTGGCGACCGAGCGGTGACGAACATCGCGGATCCCGTCGCGGACTATAATGTTCAGGGCGGCCGCCAAAATCGCGTCACGCTTTTTTTGACTGTCTTTTCGTTTAGCCGTTCGGCCTTTAAATTTTAAGTCTAGATGATGTTGCATAGCATCCGTTACTTATCGATAGGGGGCGACATCATACCTTAAGCGAATGATATGCCGCTAGGGGCTCTATGCTTTTGATGGACTAACTGTCTAAATGAAAATTTCCATATTGCCGTCTAAACTGAGGACGGGATTTAATTCAATGCTAAGGAACGAAGATGGGAATTCGTTATATTAAAATAATTCTGGTGGGGTTTGCTGCCTTTCAAGGAGCCGTTTACGGGCTACAAAATTTAGCTAATCTGGACAGTGCTTTTCAGTTTGTTGCGACCGTTATGGCAATGGAAAACCAGCCTTTTTACCATTCACCTATGCCGCCAATAACCAGTTCTACACTAGTTGGTATTGCGTTAGCACTAATAATACTGGTTGAGTTATCGGTGGGTATTTTCGGCTTTGTCGGCATGAGCCAGATGCTCAAAAATGTGAAACAGTCAGCCGCCCAATTTAATCAGGCTAAAAGTCATGCCATTGTTGGTTGTGGATTAGGGGTGGTTGTCTGGTTTGGTTTTTTTATGACTGTGGGCAATACGGTTTTTCAGATGTGGCAAACGGAGATCGGCCAGGGCGTAATGGAGGGAGCATTTCAATACGGTAGTGTGTGTATCTTGATATTACTGTTTATTGCGATGCCGGATGCTGATTTACACAACCCGCAATGAGCGAAATAGAGTCAGTTAACCAATTTTTTCGCGCAAGCTAACTACCGTCCCAACAATAATCAGCGCTGGCGGCTGGATATTCGCCTCGCTGGCTTTTTGTTGGATGTCCATCAAAGTACCGGTGACCACTTGTTGCTTGTCGGTGGTGGCAGATTGCACGACCGCAACTGGCATATCAGCCGCGACACCATGTTTTATCAACTGCTGGCTGATCACATTCAGGCCGGTCAACCCCATATAAAACACCATGGTTTGCCGTTGTCGCGCCAACGCTGGCCAATCGAGATCGATGCTACCGTCTTTTAAATGACCGGTGGAAAACACCACCGATTGGGCATGATCGCGATGGGTGAGCGGAATACCCGCATAAGTGCTGGCTCCTGTGGCTGCGGTAATGCCAGGCACCACCTGAAAGCTAATACCTTGCTCTACCAGAGTTTCTGCTTCTTCACCGCCACGGCCAAATATGTAGGGATCACCGCCTTTTAAGCGCACTACCCGTTTTCCCTGTTTGGCAGCATCGACCAGTAATTGGTTGATTTCATTCTGTGGAACCGAATGCAAACTGGCTTTTTTGCCCACGTAAATTTTTTCGGCATCGCGACGAACTAACTCTAAAATCGGTTTGGACACCAAGCGGTCATAAACGACTAAATCGGCTTTTTGCATCAGTCGTAATGCTTTGAAAGTTAATAAGTCCGGGTCGCCCGGTCCTGCGCCCACCAGGTACACACAGCCCGCTTCGGTTTGTTCATCTTGCTGTAATTTTTGTTCGATTAACTGTTCAGCTTGCTGGTTGTCACCGGCTAAAACGGTTTCGGCTATATCACCTTCGATAACATCTTCCCAAAAATGACGGCGTTGATTCACGTTATTGAAATGCGCTTTGACCTTATCGCGAAACTTGTCAGAGAATTTGGCCAGTTCACTCAGTCGTGCCGGTAGAATCGATTCCAGCTTTTGGCGCAGGTATCGTAATAAAACCGGCGCGGTGCCACTGCTGCTTAATGCCACCAGTAAGGGATCACGATCGACAATGGACGGGGTAATAAAGCTGCACAATTCGGTGTTATCCACCACATTGACCGGAATATTAGCGGCTTTGGCGAGCGTTGATATATCGCAATTGAGCTGATGATTGTCCGTCGCCACGAAAATAAGCTGCTGGCCTTGAATATCGCCCGGGTCAAATTCCCGTTGAATCCATTTTAGCAGGCCCTGCTCAGCCATTGCCTGGATGGTTTGACAGGCTTGTGGCGCAACAACACGGATCGTGGCTGGCGTTTTGGCTAATAGCTCTACTTTACGTGCGGCAACTTCTCCGGCTCCCACGACCAGACAATCTAAATTTTGCGCATTCAGGAAAACCGGGAAATATTGCATAGCGATTAAGTATCAATTCTCTGTATTTATTTGGCGAGGATATTTTGCCTGTTTTATATATAACAGATAAATACTAAATATCTCAATAATATTCCATAACGAAATATTAGAGTGACAAAAAAAGGATCCGAAGATCCTTTTTTATCGATATATCAAATGACTTTAGCTGCGACGTTTACCTTTGCCGCCTTTAGGTGGCTCGTCTGACCATTCACGTAAACCCAGAGGTTGTCCAGCAACCCGGGTTTTTTGTAACGTTTGACGCGCTTCGGCTGGCATACCTTCAGGTAAATCAACAGTGCTATAGGTATCGAAAATCTCAATTGCCCCAATATTTTTACTGCTGATATTGGCTTCATTGGCAATGGCGCCAACGATATTGCCCGGTTTGGCACCGTGGGTATGGCCTACTGCAATGCGATAACGCTGCATACCGGCTTCTGGTTTGCCAGAAGAACGTCTGCGTGGCTTGCGTTCACCATCGCGACCACCACGCTCACCGCGGTCAAATCCACGTCCTCCATCGCGAGGACGACGATCATCACCACGCTGGGGTTTAGCATCCAGATTAGGGCGATCAGATTCTTTCAGAATAAGCGGTTCGTCACCTTGTGCCATTTTGGCTAGGGCAGCCAATAACACTTCAGGGGCGGCTTCAGTTTCTTGCTGTATCGCTTCGATAACCGGCATCATGGTTTCAATTGACTTGTCGTTCATCGCTTCAATCACGTTTTGTTTGAAACGATTTAAGCGGGTTTCATTCAATTCGTTAATTGACGGGATCGGCATTAATTCAATGGATTGATTAGTGGCTTTTTCAATCGAGAACAACATGCGCTTTTCACGGTGCGAAATAAACAAAATTGCGTCACCCTGACGCCCGGCACGACCGGTACGACCAATTCGGTGTACATAGGATTCCGTATCGTAAGGAATATCGTAGTTGATAACGTGGCTAACACGTTCAACGTCCAAACCCCGTGCAACAACGTCAGTAGCGATTAATATATCAATATCACCGCGTTTTAAGCGTTCTACGGTTCTTTCACGGGCATTTTGCGGAATATCACCGTTAAGTGGTTCGACATCGTAGCCGCGGGCAGATAATTTTTCGGCCAATTCTAGGGTAGCGGTTTTGGTTCTAACGAAAACGATAACGCCGTCTGACTCTTCCACTTCCAGAATACGGGTCAGAGCTTCCATTTTATGGTGCCCTGCAACCTGGCAATAGCGCTGACGAATAGTGCTGGCGGTACTGACTTTTGACGCGATCTTGACGGTTTTCGGATTATTCAGATACTTTTTGGTAATAGTACGAATACGATCTGGCATAGTTGCCGAGAACAAGGCAGTCTGACGCTCTGCGGGAGCATGACTTAAAATCCACTCCACGTCATCGATAAAGCCCATACGCAACATTTCGTCGGCTTCATCTAGAACAAGGTATTTTAATTCGTTGAGCTTAAGTGTACCTTTCTTGATATGGTCGATCACACGACCCGGTGTGCCTACAACAACTTGTACGCCACGTTTTAACTGACGAATTTGGTTGTCATAAGATTGACCACCGTAGATAGGTAACACTTTAATAGCTTTGTTAAAACTGGCATAAGTGTGGAATGCTTCAGCAACCTGAATCGCTAATTCACGAGTTGGGGCCAATACCAGTAGTTGTGGTAATTTAGCTGAATCGTCTAAACGCGCTAGCATTGGTAGGGCAAACGCAGCGGTTTTACCTGTCCCTGTTTGAGCCTGACCCAATAAGTCGTGGCCTTGCATAATAAGTGGAATACTTTCTGCCTGAATCGGCGATGGTTTTTCGTAACCTACTTTTTCCAAAGCTTTCATCAAGCTTTCGGGTAGATTAAAGTCTTTAAATGTAATTTCTGTGCTGGTTGTCATTAAGGATACCTGGTGGCGAGCAGGCGATAAACTTGTCGGCTCGCTTGCCCGGATACAATCATAAAGAAGCAATTATATTAGAAATCGAGCCTTTACACCATTTTCCGCTGAAATTTGTCTAAATTACAGGTGTTTACAAATAACTAACATCTTCAGGCAGTGAGCAAGGTTAGTGAGGGAAGGTGCAATGGGAAGCAAAGGAATAATAGCTATGCGGTTAAATTATGACCTGCAACTCGTTAAAATAAGGATTAAGTGAATTAAATGTAAAAATGGACATGAAAGTGCATTTATAAGTTTACGATACTGGCTTTTTATTAATATATTAAATGCAGTTAATCTAAGATGAAAACCTATAAAATATAAACCATTAAACGATTATTGTTATTTTTATATCTATTACGGGGTTATTTATGGAGCAAATGCTATTTATATTCACTTCATTGTTTACCATGATCAATCCATTGGCGGCGGTTCCTTTATATATAAGTTTAACCCAAAACTTTAGTCATAAGACTCGCCGTAAAGTCATTCTAACCTCATGCGGTACCGCATTTATCGCCATGGTGATTTTTGCCTTGGTGGGAGAGGCCTTATTCCGTTTTTTTGGTATTAATGTTAATGCATTGCGTGTTGTAGGCGGTGTATTGTTTTTTATTATGGGCTTTGAAATGTTGCGTGGTCGCACCGTGCCTAAAAAACTGGATGATGAAAGTGATGATGCTTATGGTAAAGATATTGCCATAACGCCATTGGGAATACCGATGATTTGCGGACCCGGCGCCATCACCATGGTGATTCTGTTTATGCAGGAAGCCAAATCCACCGAGCATACATTAGCCGTCGTCGGTGCGATTTTTCTGGTCTGTCTGTCGGCTGCCATCATTTTTGCCATCGGAGAAGGATTGCTTAAATTAATGGGGAAGATTGGTGCCAGTGTCATGATGCGCTTGATGGGGCTAATTATGATGCTAATAGCGGTGGAATTCTTCTTCGCCGGTATTAGCTACTATGTCCAGATGGTATTGGATAAAGTGAGTTAAATTAGCATTAACTGTTAACGCCTTCCCGTTATATCTCCATCTCCCTATTGCTTTGATCACTACTAGACTGAATACGATTATGCATACGTATTCAGTCATTTTTAGCCTATTTGTTAAATTAATTAACGTTTATAACCTTAATTGTTTTTTATTAAATTGTTTAAAATCAGTTAGATACCTTTATTTTTGGTGTTTTCCCCAAAGTGTTGTCAGTCATATTAAGGATAAATTTTTGATACAACACAGTGCGCTTATTAATTAAGCCTTACTTTTTCGCTGTTGCCCTCACGCCTTGTTTTTAAAGGTGTTGAATGCCATTCAAACAAAATTTCTCGTTATTCGGCGCTGTGACTAAAATGTTAATTCGTTGTAAATGCATAATCTTGAATACGTATGCATAACGTTGAGCTGTTTTAAATGATGGCGGTACTATCAGCCAACACTTAGGAACTGGTTCAATATGGAATGTACCTAGGATTAATAGAATAAGTTCATGAAGTTAAATCCATAACTATCATGACATTCATTACCAATACAACGGGATACAACGATGGCAAAATTTAAACCTAATCTTATTACAGCGGCACTCCTGACGAGTGGTTTAGCATTCGGCGTAAGTCATGCTGTTGCTCAGGAAGCGGACACAGCCGATCAAAAAGCGGATGAAAATCTGGAAGTTATTCAAGTCTCCGGTTTTCGTCGCAGTATAGTTGAATCAATGAATACCAAACGCTTCTCTGCCAACGTGGTTGAAGCAATTTCAGCTGAAGATATAGGTAAATTACCTGATTCATCGATTGCTGAATCGATTGCCCGTTTGCCGGGATTAACCGCCCAGCGTCTTGATGGGCGAGCCAGCCGCGTGAGTATTCGAGGTTTTGGTGAAAACGAGAGTGCCACCACGTTTAATGGCCGCGAGCAGGTGTCTATTGGTGACAACCGTGGTGTCGAGTTTGATCTTTACCCATCAGAAATTATGAGCGGTGTTACGGTCTATAAAACGCCGGATGCAAGTTTAGACGCCGAAGGTATTGCCGGTATTATTGATATGCAAACGGTTAAGCCTTTAAGTAAAGGTGAGCGGGTTTTGCAGGTCAATGGCCAAATGGAAAAAACCAGTTTCGATAAGTTGAATCCTGATGGTGATGATCAGGGCTTCCGCGGTACTTTCTCTTATATTGATCAATTTGCTGACGACACCTTAGGTGTTGCGTTTGCATATACCACGATGAGTTCCCCCAATCAGGAAAAACGTTGGAACTCATGGGGTTATCCAGAATTTAGTGTTGATGGACAGAACTATTCTATTTTGGGCGGAGCCAAGCCTTTTGTGCGTTCCTCTACTCTTAAACGTGATTCAGCCATGCTAGTGGTTGAAGCGGCGCCAAATGACGCATTAAGAATGACGTTTGATGCATTGTACGTGGATTTTTCGGATGAGAAAATTCTACGCGGAATTGAAATACCTTTTGCTTGGGGGCAGGGAAGCTTGTCGGCAGACGAGAGTGACGTGGATTCTTCTACCGGTTTTATTACATCAGCGATGACAGAAGGTCAGCGTGTTGTGGTACGTAATGATTTGGAAAATCGTGACGCAGAGTTAAGCCAAGCTGGGTTTAATGCAGAATACTTGGTCAACGATAGCCTGACATTGGAATTTGATGCCAGCTACTCCAAAGTGAAACGCAAAATTTGGAGCTTTGAAAGCTATGCTGGAACCGGTCGTGGTGACAACCAAGGCGTGGCTGATAATCTGGGATACACCTTAAATGCAGGTAATTCTGGCGCGTTGTTTACCCATGAGCTGGATTATGGTGATTTTAACTTGATTCAATTAGGTGGACCGTTGAGTTGGGGAGCCAGTGCTGCATTAAACAACAAATATAATTTGTCTGGAACCGCGCTGGAAAATACCGCTCAGGACGGTTTTATTAATGCGCCTGATATTGATGACGAACTAACCTCTATTAAGATGGCTGCAGATCAGATTATTGAGTCTGATTTTATTACCCGCGTCAGCTACGGGGCGTCTTATCGTGATCGTGAAAAAACCAAGGCCTCCAACGGTTATTACATGACGTTAAATGCGTTTCCTGCCATGTTGTCGGTGCCTGAAGACTATCGTTTAGGGACTGTCTCTCTGGATTTCATCGGCATGGGTGATATGGTTGCCTATGACTCCGGAGCATTATTGGATGATGGTTATTACGATTTACTGAGTGAAAATTTAACCGGTATTCAGCATATTACCAAATCGTGGTCGGTTAATGAAAAAGTCACTGCTGCTTTTGTTAAGGCCGACTTTGACGCGGAATTAGGCGGCATGCCGTTAACGGGTAATGTTGGCGTGCGTTATGTGCATACCAAGCAATCTTCACAAGGCAATGCCGCACAGGTTATTGATGGTCTGGTGGTGGCAGAGCCTACCGATATTGATCATTCCTATAGTCATGTATTGCCAAGTTTGAATATGTCACTCGCTATTGATGACAGTCAAACATTGCGTCTTGGGATTGCCAAAACCTTGTCTCGTGCCAGATTGGATGAAATGAACGCATCAGTTGAATCTAGCTACGCACCTAATCCAGATGACAATGGAAATAACTGGAGTGTTAAAGGGGGCAACCCGGCGCTAGAGCCTAAAGAAGCGACGGGTGTGGATTTATCTTATGAGAATTATTTTGCACCTGAGGGATATTTTGCGGTTGCATTGTTCTGGAAGGATCTAAGCCAATGGATTTTCGATGGTAATTACGAAGTCGATTTTACCGGTGTGGCGGATCCTGCAACCGGCCAAATTCCTAATAATCCTACTGCAACCGGAAGCGGCAAGGTCAATGGCGGTGGCGGTACCATGTACGGCTACGAATTATCCATGGCGTTACCATTTAATGTCTTTACTGAATCGCTGGATGGTTTTGGTCTAATCGCTAGTTATACCGGGGTGGAATCGGATATTGAAGATCAAAATGGTAACCCTTATCAGTTACCCGGTCTGTCAGATACCATTCAAACCTTAACTGCCTATTACGACAAGTCAGGCTTTCAGGCACGGATTAGTATGCGTAAGCGTAGTGATTTCAAAGGTGATGTTTATGGTATTGGCTTTGATACCGTGCAGGTTGACGTATTGGGTGAGACCATTTGGGATGCCCAGATTGGTTATGACTTTGGTGAAGCTGGAGTCGAATCACTCAAAGGACTATCGGTATATTTGCAAGGACAAAACTTGTCGAATGAACCTTTTGTCTCTCTAAGCGGTGATAATGCTTTGCAGGTTCGGGACTTTCAGGATTATGGCAAAACGTATTTGTTAGGTTTTGCTTATAAGTTTTAAATTCTGACAGATATAAGTTAATCGTTATGCAAGCCCTTGTAATATCACGTTACAGGGGCTTTTGACTTATTAATAGACTATACAATGATTTGTACAACGTTAACCTATTAGGCAGGTATCCAATTTGAGCGGTCAAGCTATCCAGAATGTTGTTATCGTCGGTGGGGGAACGGCCGGTTGGATCACGGCATCGTTACTGAGCAAAATACTGGGTAAAAATATCAATATTACCCTGATTGAGTCAGATAAAATTGGCATTATCGGTGTCGGTGAAGCGACTATCCCTCCCATGGTTAATTTTAATCATGCGCTGGGTATCGATGAAAAAAGTTTTATTCGTGACACCAAGGCGACTATCAAATTAGGCATCGAATTTGAAAACTGGATGCAGTCGCCGGGAAGTTACATGCATGCCTTCGGGAGCGTGGGCAAAAATTTCCCTTTTTGTGATTTTCATCATTTTTGGCTGCATAGCCAACAGCTTGGTATTCAATCCGATTTTTGGGATTTTTCATTAAATTACCAGGCTGCAAAACAACACAAGTTTGCACCGTTACAGCAAATGGAAGGTCATTTGCCGGGGCTATCTCATGCTTATCATTTTGATGCTGGTTTATATGCGCAACTGTTAAGGCGATATAGCGAAAAAAATGGGGTTAAACGTGTAGAGGGAATAGTCGAGCAGGTCAATACCCACCCTGCCGATGGTTTTATTCAGTCAATTGGCATGGCAAATGGACAGATAATACAAGGTGATATTTTTATTGATTGCAGTGGTATGCATGCCTTATTGATCGAGAAAAACTTGCATTGTGGTTTTGAAGACTGGTCTCACTGGTTACCTTGTAATCGGGCGATGACCCTTGCCACCGAATCGCAATTACCTATCACGCCTTATACCCGTTCTATCGCGCATCAAGCCGGTTGGCAATGGCGTATTCCATTACAGCACCGCACCGGTAACGGTATTGTTTATGCCAGTGAATATATGAGTGATGAACATGCCACACAGGTATTACTTGATAGCGTGGAGGGTAAGCCGTTAGGCGAACCTAAGATTATTCGATTTAAAACCGGTAGAAGGCGTAAGCAATGGCATAAAAATGTGGTGAGTATTGGGTTATCGAGCGGGTTTGTTGAACCATTAGAATCCACCAGTATTCATCTGATTCAGACCGCCGTTATTCGTTTGATTAAACATTTTCCGCACCAGCAGATTAATCCGCAAGAAGTGGCTAGTTTTAATTCGCAGTCACAGCAGGAAATGGAGCATGTGCGAGATTTCATTATCCTGCATTACAAGTTGAATCAGCGCACTGATAGTGATTTTTGGCGATATTGCCAGACGATGGATATTCCAGATTCATTACAACACAAACTGAGTTTGTTTAAGCAAACCGGCAAAGTGTTCTGTCAACCCAATGATTTATTTACCGCGGTGGCTTGGCAACAAGTGATGCTTGGGCAGGACTGGATCCCCGATGATTACCATCCACTGGCAAGTTCATTAAGTAAAGTTCAAACGGAAGAACTACTGGCTAATTTGAAGCTTATTATTGAGCGTAATGTTGATAAGTTGCCTTCACATCAGCAGTTTTTAGATTCGCTCTAGAGGTATTGATTTAGCCAAAACGCGCCAGTTGGCGCGTTTTTTTATGGAAACAGGATACATCAATCAACTTGGCAACGGCCCCAAATGACCAATAGGGGACTCCAGTGAATCCGGTGGTAGGGTAAACCATTGTGGACCCTTATCGGTCATATAAATACAGTCTTCCAAACGCACACCAAACTCACCGGGAATATAAATACCCGGTTCATTGGAGAAGCACATGCCAGCTGCCAGTTTTTGTTGTTCACCATGTACAAAATTAACCGGTTCATGCCCTTGCATGCCAATACCATGACCGGTGCGGTGGGACAGGCCGGGCAGTTTATAATCCGGTCCGAATCCTTGTGACTGATAGTAGGCTCTGACGGCATCATCTACCTTGCCTGCCATTGTGCCGGGTTGCGCGTGTTCAAAGGCAATTTGTTGACCCTTGCGCACGGTTTCCCAGATTTTTCGCTGTTTGTCGTTGGGTTGGCCAAAAACAAAAGTGCGGCTAATATCCGACTGATAACCTTCAACACTGCAACCACAATCCATGAGTACAATACTGCCTTTTTTAATGTATTGTTGTTGCTTGCTGCCATGGGGATAGGCGCTAGCCTGATTAAGTAATGCCATGGTCCATATATCGCTGCCACCGAGTTGCGCCTGGGCAGAACGCATTAATTGATTCACTTCTTGCTGGCTCATTCCCTCGTCTAACTGCTTCCAAACGTGTTCATAAGCGCGCAAGGTGATTTCGTTAGCTTTATGCATGAGTTGTAATTCATGGGCGGATTTATACATACGACAACCGAGTGTGATCGGATCGGCACTGGTATGTGTCATGGTTGGTAGTAGCGTCATCAGCCCTTGTAAAACGAAATAACGTACCGATTGTTCAAAGGCGATCTGGCCTTTAGTGATCCCGCGGTCATTTAATATTTGTTTAATCAAGGCAAATGGACTTTGGTGTTCTTGCCAAACGCGCACATCTTCGCCCACTTTTAGTGACTCGCGAATACTAGGCTTTTCAAAGAAGGGGCATACCACCGCGATTTCACCTTCGGCTGGAATCACCACGGCCGTTAAGCGTTCGCTTCGCCACCATTGAATGCCGGTAAAGTAATCCATTGCTGGACCCGGTTCGAGCAGCATTGCTGCGATATTATTTTGCTGCAATAACATTTGTGCTTTGGCGATGCGCTCTTTGCGCTCTTGCAGGCTAATTGGCTTCACATCGTCGGTCAGAGGCGTTAGCGAAGGAGGTGCCGTATTCGCTGCGATAGCCATATTACCCAACGGTAATGAAGCGAAGGCGGCTATACTGGTTTTCAAAAAAGTTCGTTTGGTTAAGTTCATAGGTCGTTACACCAATCCGTATTAACAAGCGGAAAAACCTGATCATAGCAGGTTGAATAAAACAGTTGGATAATTCGTCGCAATACTGGGGGGACTCAACGATTTTTTAAACAACTTCTGAGATGATGGTGGACAAAAATTAGGTGTACAACCCGCTATAAGGCAGGTTGAACGGTAATACTGATGTTATCGTAGTAGACTTCAGTGCGGCCTTCATAGCCGGAATCGGTGCCGACAAAAAGCCAGATGCTGCCATCGGCATTGGAGGTGAATTCTAGTTGTGTCTCGCTGGTGGTGGAAATTGTTTTAGCGCCGAAATCCCCGCCTTCACAGGCAAGTCCCGGCACCACGACATTACCTACGACGTGAGCATTGGTGCCATCGGTACTTTGATTGCCTTTGTCTACATTAAGGTAGTAGTCGCTCTGTTTGGGTTCGGTTTCGCCGAAGCCGAACTTAACATAAACAGATTCTCCCGGTGCGCCTCCTGCGCCAAAGCAGTTGTCGCCGGCATTGGAAATAAGGTCGATGCTGACTTTGGCAATATAGCGGGCTGAACCTTGTAAGCCAATAAAACGACTTTTGATAAACATGAACAGGTCGTCACTGCGATTCGTGCCTCCCATAAAAAAGCCGTTTTGACTGCTGTCGTCTGGCAAGGTCAAAATCCCGGAAGACAGTTCAAACGTATCCGCATCATCACTGGGGTAATCAGAGTAGGCCGCTTCCCATCCTTGTTTGCCAGTTTCGAAATCAAAATGAATGGTTTGTGGCTCATGAGTAAAGATATTGTCATCCGAATTGCAGGCAGTTAATAGGCTTATCCCGCAAAGTGCTAGTAGCGTGTTTTTCATGGTAATTTCTTATATGGCTGGTCGATAGCCATACTGTAGATAAATGCGTGATTTATCTCTTTATCAAGAAGTGTAGAGTTGTTATCAAACGTAACAGAAGTTGAATATTTATGTCGTTGCTCGTACCTTAGGTCTATATGGAAAACATAGGGGAAGTCATGCGCGTCACGTTAGTGAAGTTAGCCATTTTATCCGTTGTAATGGTGGTGTTATTGGGATGGATATGGCCCAATGCCTATTGGGCATTGATCGTTATTTTACCTTTGATTGGGGTAGGGATTTATGATTTTTTTCAGACGCGGCATACGCTGTGGCGTAATTTCCCGTTAGTAGGACGCGGCCGGTGGTTGATGGAGTTTTTTCGGCCTTTTTTGCGTCAGTATTTCTTTGAGTCAGAAACGGATGGAACACCGATTAATCGCATGTATCGCACGGTGATTTATCAGCGAGCAAAAGGTAACCTCGATTCAAATCCCTATGGAACAAAGCTAGATACCCAACGAGTCGGCTATGAATGGATTGGTCATTCTATCGCGGCCAAACATCATGAGGACTATCACAAGGAAGCCCGCGTCATGGTGGGCGGTCCGGATTGCACTCAACCCTATAGTGCCGCAATTTTGAATATCTCGGCCATGAGTTTTGGGGCACTGAGTAATAACGCGATACGAGCGCTAAACAAGGCGGCTAAAATTGGCGGTTTTTATCATAATACCGGCGAAGGTAGTGTGAGTCCGTATCATTTAGAGCATGGCGGTGACTTGGTATGGCAAATCGGCACAGGATATTTTGGTTGCCGCACCGAAGATGGCCATTTTTGTGCGGAAAACTTCCAGAAAGTCGCTCGCCAAGACTCAATAAAAATGATTGAAATTAAGCTTTCACAAGGTGCTAAGCCCGGTCATGGTGGTATTTTACCGGCAGATAAAAACACCCCGGAAATTGCCCGTATTCGTCTTGTGGAGCCGGGTACTCAGGTTAATTCTCCGCCAGGGCATAGTGCGTTTAGCACCCCGATTGAAATGATGCATTTTATCAAGCAATTGCGGGAACTTTCTGGTGGTAAGCCGGTTGGTTTTAAGTTGTGTATTGGCCGCACTAGTGAATTTGTGGCGTTGTGTAAAGCGATGATAGAAACGGGGATTAAACCGGATTTTATTACCGTAGATGGTGGGGAAGGCGGCACTGGTGCTGCACCATTAGAATATTCCAATTCGGTTGGGATGCCATTACGAGAAGCGCTGTCTTTTGTATGCGATGTATTAGTGGGATTTGATCTTAAAAAAGATATTCGGGTGATTGCCAGCGGTAAGGTATTCGCCGGTTTTCATGTGGTAAAAAACTTGGCTATCGGCGCTGATATTTGCAATAGCGCCCGTGGCATGATGGTTGCGCTGGGGTGCGTACAATCATTAATGTGCAACACTAACCGTTGCCCGACAGGTGTGGCCACTCAAGATCCTAAACTGGCACGTGGCCTGGTGGTCGAAGACAAAGCCGAACGCGTCGCCCGTTTTCATCAGGAAACCGTTAAGGCGTCAATGGAGATTATTGCTTCGGCCGGTTTACGCCATACTTCACAATTGAATCGTTCACATTTATTTCGGCGTATTAGTGAAACTGAGGTGCGTCGATTTGATGAAATCTACCTAAACCTGACGCCAGGTTCAATGCTTAATGGTGATAGTCCACCCAAATTTAAGCAGGCGTTACATGAGTCATCAGCCGATAGTTTTTACCCGAAACATTATGTCGAAGAAACCGAACAAGGTTTGCAAAAAACCAATTCCGACAGGACCTAGTCCGCTATTGGCTGTCTGTGTTTTGGCAGGCGGCCAATAATTCCAGGCTTTTTAATCGGGCTTCAATATCGTAAATCGGCATTGAAACAATCACCTCGTCCACATTAGTCGCTGCAATAAAACGGGTAAGTTTATTTTTGACGGTCGCGGGGCTACCCACCAGGGCGTATTGTAGCGTATGGTTTATCATCACCCGTTCAGATTCTGACCAAAGCGTTTCCATTGAATCTGTGGGGGGCTGAAAAGGTTTATTGAGGCCACGGCGCATATTGATAAATTGTTGTTGAACCGAGCTAAATAGATAATTAGCCTGCTCGTCGGAGTCGGCCACCACGGCCATTAATCCGGCGGAAATATAAGGTTTGTCACATTGGGCAGAGGGGCTAAACCCGTCGCGATATAGGCTAATTGCATCAAGTAATTGGTCGGGGGCAAAATGAGAAGCAAATGAGTAAGGCAGCCCCATTTTTGCGGCCAATTGCGCGCTGTACAAGCTAGAGCCTAATAACCATAAAGGAATATGACTGTTTTGGCCGGGAACTGCGATGATTTTCTGTTCGGGCTGTATGGCTCCTAAGAAATACTGCAATTCACGAATGTTGTGTGGATATTCTTCTACACTGGCATCCATATTACGCCTAAGTGCTCGCGCCGTTGCCATATCGGTGCCGGGCGCGCGTCCTAAACCGAGATCAATCCGGCCCGGATACAGTGCTTCCAACGTGCCAAATTGTTCAGCGATGATCAAAGGCGAGTGGTTGGGTAACATAATACCGCCTGAGCCGATCCTGATATGCTTGGTCGCCGCGGCAATATGGCTGATAGCTAATGCGGTGGCGGAGCTGGCAACACCCTGCATTCCATGATGCTCCGCCAGCCAGATACGTTTATAGCCATATCGTTCGGCCGCAATGGCCATTTGGCGACTGTTTTCCAGAGCATCAGAAATGCTTTCGTGTTGATTAATGGGCGCGAGGTCAAGCAAGGATAAAGGCAGCATAGAGTCTTTTATGTTTTCAAACGATAGTAGCTAACTTGGGGGCGACCGCTAGTTATTACAAGTAATGCATGAACCCAGTCAAGTCGTTAACTAATTGATAAATGTCAGATATTTTTACAAATAGCGTTTAGGCAGCGATGCAAATAAAGCTAATTATCTGTTAAATAAAGGAAATTTTTAATGGTTTAAATATTGCTTGTTTGTTGTTTAGTCAAAATAGATATTGTCATTGAAGCAATAACTATGAGGTAAATGACGTCCCTGAGCTATTTAAATACATATAAATGGCTAACTCTTAATCTATAAAAAAGGAAAATACAGAATGCGTAGAGTCTTCTCAGGTGGTTTGGCATTGCTATTATTAAGTTTGGTTATGCCAGCAAGTGCCGCAGTGATAGATTTTGAAACCTTTTATATTCGTAATAATGATGGAAGCATTGTTGCTCCCTTTGATACTGATATGAGTATAATTGAGAATGCTGCGGGCGATGGTTTTTCTGCGTTAACACCGCGCGGAGGGCAGAAAGTCGGGTATGGTACGTCGGCCTTTGATGGGATGCAGTTAAATATGTTTAATACCGTTAACTGGACTACCACTCAACCCGCAGGTCGGGCTCATCCTTATTTAAATATCTGGGTAACCGATGGGACTAATTATGCCATTATCGCGTCTGAAAATGCGTATATGGGGGACGATTTTCAAACCCGTGCGCAATGGAAGATATTTGAATTTAATCCAGGCAGTTTAGATTGGCTGCTTGATAGTGGTGTTGCGGGTATTAACAGTCAATATCTACAGAAAGACGGTTCGAACGTTACCTTGGCTGATTTTAACGATAACGTTAAATTGTATGGTGGCCCAGGGGTTGGTGCTTCAGGAGTTGGAACCGGGGCTCCACAGGGTGGTTATGGCTTTAATGTGATCTATGGTGATACGGCTGCCAACTTTGTTGGCGGATATGATATCGCTAATTTAACCGTTACGGTTGATAGTGAATCATATGCAGCAGGAAACACCAATGACATACCTGAACCATCTACATTGGCTATCTTGACTTTGGGGCTATTGGGATTGGGTTATCGCCGATTTAAGAAGTAAAATTGTTTTTTCATCTTTAAAAATAAAAAAGCATCAAAAAATTTGATGCTTTTATATTGGCTGTCAGCCTTATAGTGTTCTGATTAACTTTGCGGGATTACCGCCAACTAACGTATCGGCATCCACATTTTTGGTGACCACCGATCCTGCTGCAATCACCGCATTATCAGCGATTGTGACGCCGGGGCAAATAATACTGCCACCGCCAATCCACACGTCATTGCCAATAGTTACCGGCTTAAAGAGTTCAAATCCCTGCCGACGTTCTTCAGCATTCAAAGGATGATTATTGGTATAAATTTTTACATTAGGGCCTATTAAGACATTTTCACCGATTTTAATCCCACCCGTATCTAATAAGGTTAAACCGGTATTGGCGTAAAAATTATCACCTACTTCCAGCTCACAGCCCCGCTCTATCCAAACTGGAGGTTCTATTTTTATTCGTAACGGTGACGATTTAAAACAGCTAACCAATTGATTAAAATGATTTTTATTCGGATCTTGATTAAAGCGTAGGCAGACCTTACGCATGGCAGCTTTTTGTTGGCTAAGGGTTTGCTCGTTGGACATAAACAGTAAATTGGACGCTCATTATTATTCTATTAGGCGCAACTTAGCCTGAATTGATGTGAAATACCAATGGTATAGCCCATTCAGGAGCCATTATGCCGACTTGGCACAACTGATTAGTGAACATTAATAGGCTTATTCATTGTGAATACGTATGCACTTTGTTGTTGTTGAATAATTGTTAACGGTACTATCGAGCTTCCCAGTTTGTTGTGTCCTGTGCCATCCCATGTTGTTTACGGGATGGGATTGTTCAATAGACTGGCCGCGATAATTTGCACGTTGCATTCATTCAGTTCCACAACGGAGATTCCTATGTCATTGTTAAAACCGACGCTTTTTATCAGTTTGGTGTTATCTGCCAACGTATTGGCTGAACAACTGCAAGTCAGTTCGCCCGATGGCAAGCTTACCGTTACTATTTCTGATGAACATGATCGCACCGAATACTGGGTGGATTATCAGCAACAACGGATTATTTTGCCTTCACCACTGGGGCTGGAATTTAAGCAACAGGGGCAGTTTGGTGATGGTTTTAAAATTACCGGCAAACACACAGATAAAGCCAAACTGACCTGGACGCAGCCTTGGGGGGAACGCAAACAAATAACCGATAATCACAACGAACTGGCGGTTGAGTTGGCCGAGCAGGATAGAGGCATGTTCACTGTGCGTTTTCGGGTCTTTAATGATGGTATCGGTTTTCGCTATGAAGTGCCCAAGCAAAAAGGGCTGGATCAGGTGGATGTGATTGATGAAGACACCGAGTTTGTCATTCCCGACAGCAATAAAGCCACCGCCTGGTGGATCCCGTCTCGTGCATTTAACCGTTACGAATATGTGTACAACACCACTACGCTGGATAAAGTCGGTCGTTCACATACGCCTTTTACCTTTAAGCTGGATAGTGGTGTGCACATGAGCATTCATGAAGCTGCCTTGGTGGATTGGGCAGCCATGACCTTGGAGCCGCAACGAGCAGGGGAGCTTAAAGCCGATCTCACTCCTTGGTCGGATGGTATTTTAGTCAAAACCCAAACACCATTTAAATCATCCTGGCGTACGGTGCAGGTTTCGCCCGATGCTAAAGGCTTGTTAAATTCCGATCTGATTTTAAATCTGAATGAACCCAATAAACTCGGCGATGTATCCTGGGTTGAGCCGGGTAAATATGTCGGCATCTGGTGGGGAATGCATATAAAGGAAAACACTTGGGGTAGCGGGCCAAAACATGGTGCCACGACATCAGAAACCAAACGTTATATGGATTTTGCCGCTGACAACGGTTTTGCCGGTGTGTTGGTTGAAGGCTGGAATATCGGCTGGGATGGCGACTGGTTTAATAACGGTGATGTGTTCAGCTTTACTGAGAGTTATCCGGATTTTGATTTACCGGCAGTCACTGCCTATGGCCTAAAGAAAAACGTGCGTTTAATTGGCCATCATGAAACCTCTGGTAATGTGACTAATTATGATAACCAGATGGCAGATGCCTATGATCTCTATGAAAAAAATGGTGTAACTATGGTTAAAACCGGTTATGTGGCCGATGCCGGTGATATCAAACGTATTGATGAAAACGGTCTGGTAAGGCACGAATGGCATGACGGTCAGTTTATGGTAGGCGAGTATCTCCGTTCAGTGAAAGAGGCAGCCAAACGCCATATCAGCATTAACACCCATGAGCCTGTAAAAGATACCGGACTGCGTCGTACTTATCCTAACTGGATATCCCGTGAAGGCGCCCGTGGTCAAGAGTTTAATGCTTGGGGAACGCCGCCAAATCCACCCGAACATACCACTATTTTGCCCTATACGCGCATGTTGGCCGGGCCAATGGATTTCACCCCCGGTATCTTTGATATGAGTTTTAATGGACTGGATGGTGAAAATCGTCCACGTACCACATTAACCAAGCAGCTGGCGTTGTATGTGGTGTTGTATAGCCCAATCCAGATGGCGGCAGACTTGCCGCGTAATTACCTTAAACACCCTGATGCATTCCAGTTTATCAAGGATGTTCCCACCGACTGGGAAAACAGTCGTGCCATTGCCGGTGAAGTGGGGGATTATGTGGTGTTCGCTCGTCAACAGCGGGATGCGGATGACTGGTTTGTTGGCGCATTAACCGATGAAAATGCCCGTACTGTAGATATATCGCTGGATTTCCTTGAGCCGGGTAAGCGATATGAGGCACAAATTTATCGTGATGGTGATAAAGCCGACTGGCTGACTAATCCCTACGATTATGTCATTGAGAAAAAAAGCGTCACTTCGGGCGACAAATTGAGCCTGAAAATGGCCAAAAGTGGCGGCACGGCAATCCGCTTTAAGGCACTCTAATGTTGAGGTTAGCCGAGAGAATATGCGCGCTGCTGGTCAAATTTATTGGACTGGTATCTCTGCTGGTTAGCCAGTGGGCCACAGCCGAGATCAATATTGATCATCTGGAACCCCTGTCCTGGTGGACCGGGATGCAAAACCCTGAATTACAAATAATGGTGCACGGACAGGATATAGGCCATTTATCGGTCAATATCGACTATCCGGGTGTCAAGCTGGAATCGGTTAAACGGGTTGAAAATGGTAATTATCTGTTTATCAATCTATTACTGGATCAACAGGTTAAACCCGGTGAACTGGATATTCAGTTTGTGCGTGACGGCAAGGTTGAACTGCATTATCCATACACGCTACACAAACGTCGTCCCCATTCAGCCAGCCGGCAAGGTTTTAGCAGTAAAGATGCCATTTATCTGATTACCCCGGATCGGTTCGCCAATGGGGATAGCAGTAACGATAGCGTGGCAAGTCTGACCGACAAGTGGGATCGCGCCAACATCGGCGGTCGCCATGGTGGTGATATTCAGGGGGTTATTAATCATCTGGATTACATTAAACAGATGGGTTTTAGCCAAATCTGGTTGATGCCGGTGCTGGAAAATGCTCAGGACAGTTATTCCTATCATGGTTATTCCACCACGGATTACTATCAGATTGATCCTCGTTTTGGCAGTAATGAGCTATATCAACGTTTGTCGGCCCAAGCCACTGAGCAAGGTATTGGCCTTATTATGGACGTGATCCTTAATCATATTGGTTCCGGTCATTGGTGGATGCAAGATAAACCCACCGCAGACTGGATAAACCATCAAGGCCATTTTGTAGGAACCACTCATCGCCGCGAAACCTCACGGGATCCTCATGGGATAAAAGCGGATCAACAAGCTTTTAATGAGGGCTGGTTTGTACCCAGTATGCCTGATCTCAATCAGCGTAATCCATTGCTGGCCACATACCTGATTCAGAACAGTATCTGGTGGATTGAATATGCCAATTTGTCCGGGATTCGGCTGGATACCTATTCCTATCCGGATAAGGATTTTCTGGTCGATTATACCCAACGCATTATGCACGAATATCCCAACTTTAATCTGGTCGGTGAAGAGTGGAGTCTCAATCCGGCCATCATATCTTATTGGCAAAAAGACAGTCCGTTGGCGACAGACTATCCGTCTGCGTTACCCAGTTTGATGGATTTTCCGTTGCAACACGCGCTGGTCACCGGTTTAACCGAGCCTGAATCTCATGATGGGGGGCTGAATAAGATTTACCAGTCACTGGCCAACGATTTTTTGTATGCCAATCCGGGCAATTTGGTGATTTTCCCGGACAATCACGATATGAGCCGCATTACTACTCAACTTAATCAGGATGTGGATTTATTAAAAATAGCGTTGGCATTTTTTGCTACTACGCGCGGCATACCTCAATTTTTCTATGGTGATGAAGTATTGATGAGCAATCAGGGTATCGAGGACCACGGCATTATTCGTAGTGATTTCCCGGGCGGTTGGGCGGATGACAAGGTGAACGCTTTTAGCGGCAAGGGACTGACAGATACACAGCAACAGGTGCAGCAATATCTGGCTAAATTGCTTAATTGGCGACAAACCAGCGAAGCGGTTACCGCGGGAAAGCTCACCCATTATGTGCCGCAGAACGGGGTGTACGTGTATTTTCGCTACACCGATAACCAAAAGGTGATGGTGGTATTGAATAAAGGTGAGCAACAGCAGCTGGAATTAACGCGCTACGCTGACATGCTTGGCAATGCCACTGAAGGTCAGGACGTGCTATCCGGACAACGTTATATGTTAGCTAACCCGCTCCCCCTTGCCGCCAAGTCCGCGTTGATCCTGCAATTGGGGAGCTACTAATGCGATTCTTCATTGCGATAAACAGCGTACTGCTCGTATTGTTGTCGTCTTGTTCCAGTCAGCAAATAGTGTTCAAGCCTGAAATGAAGGATAGTCAACTCACCGAAGTGCAAAGCAAGCCCGTGGTTTATCAGGTGATGACACGGCTGTTTGGTAACAAAAATTTCACTAATAAACCTTGGGGCACGATCGAACAAAATGGGGTGGGGAAATTCAGTGATTTTACCCCACAAGCGCTAAAAGGCATTAAGCAGCTGGGCACCACCCATATCTGGTTTACCGGTATTCCCCACCACGCGGTGATCCGTGATTACACCGCTTATGGCATCAGTAACGATGATCCTGACGTGGTCAAAGGGCGCGCCGGTTCTCCTTATGCGGTAAAAGATTATTACAATGTCGATCCGGATTTAGCCGATGATGTTTCCCAGCGTTTGCAAGAATTTGAGGCACTGATTAAACGCACCCATCAGCAGGGCATGAAAGTGATTATCGATATTGTGCCGAATCATGTGGCACGACGGTATGCGTCGGTAAGTGCACCTGAGGGAGTAAACGATTTTGGCGCTGACGATAATCGCCACGTAGAGTATGCCCGGGATAACAATTTTTATTATGTGCCCGGTCAGTCATTTAAGGTGCCTAATGGTGAGTTACCGTTAAATGGCGAAAATCACCCGTTGGCTGACGGCTATTTTGAAGAAAACCCGGCTAAATGGACTGGTAACGGTTCCCGTGCGGCACAGCCAGACGCAAACGATTGGTACGAAACCGTCAAGATCAATTACGGAGTTAAACCGGATGGCAGTTACGATTTTCCGCGTTTACCGGCCGACTATGCTAACAAAACGGTGGCTGAGCATGCCGCTTTTTGGCAAAACGTCAATGTGCCTGATTCGTGGCGTAAGTATCGTCAAATCGCCCGGTACTGGTTAGCTAAAGGTGTAGATGGTTTTCGTTATGATGTGGCAGCCATGGTGCCGGTGGAATTCTGGAGCTACCTGAATAGTGGTATCAAGCTGACTAACCCGGATACGTTTTTATTGGCTGAAATCTATCAACCGAAATTGTATCGCGATTATATTAATCTGGGAAAAATGGATTATCTGTACGACAAAGTCGGTACTTACGATACCTTGCGTGCAATTATTCAAGGCAGCGCTAGCACCGATGACTTGGTTGATATTCAACATAGTTTACAAGACATCGACGCCCATATGCTGCATTTTTTGGAAAACCACGACGAACAGCGCATCGCCAGTGATGCCTTTGCAGTTAATCCGGCTAAAGCCAAACCGGCGATGGTTTATTCAGCCTTAATCGGCCGCGCACCAACCATGATTTATTTCGGTCAGGAAGTGGGCGAGGCTGCCGAACAGGATCTGGGGTTTGGCGATCCTTCCCGTACCACTATTTTTGACTATGCGGGGGTACCGGCCCATCAGCGCTGGATGAACAATGGCAAGTTTGATGGCGGCCAATTATCCGCTGAGGAACACGCATTGCGGGACTTTTATGCCCGACTACTGAATTTATCTACCCAACAGCCGGCGTTCAAGGGTGAGTATGCAGGATTGCATCGATTTAATCGTCAATATCAGGATGGATACGATGACCAGCTGTTTAGTTTTGCCCGTTGGTCAGGGGATCATCGCGTGCTTGTGATCAGTAATTTTTCCGGGCAAGGCACATCTTTGACTTTGCATTTACCCGTCAGTCTGGTGTCCGCTTGGCGATTGAATGACGGCCAATATTTATTAACCGATCAGCTAGAAAACGGCTATCAATGCCAGCTGAATATTATAGATGGGCAGGGCAGCGTCGATCTGACACTAAGTGGGTTGCAATCACTGGTTTTACAAATGGGTATCAATCAGTAAAAAGCGATTCAAAGCCGGTTAGTCCCGGCTTTATTTCATGACTTGTTATTTGTCACTCGGCCCAGGCGCGGCCAATGTCTTTATAGGGAACAGAGCCATGATAGGCACCCGGAATAGGATCATATTTTAACACTTGGGTCGCGCCGACTTCCGAAGTGAAAAAGCCGATCACCGTCAACTCCTTAATGGTCTGGAAAAAATCCATACCATTGTCCTGTTCAATGGTTTGTCCCCAACGTCGATGCACCATATCCTGATTGAGCTCGGTTAACCATTGTTGCTGCTGATCTTTATCCAATGTCATAAATACTTGTCCCCATTTACTGGCAGCTCGCTGCTGAAACAGTTGCATCTGCTCAGCGAAACTCTGTTGCTGAGCACCAGTAAAGACCTGATTGGCTATATCGTGAATAAAATAGCCCACCCTTGCGTCTGCCGCTCCCGGGGTATCGGTGGCGGGTAAAATAAGATCAGCCATCCGGGTAAATAACGGAATATCCTGATTAAACAGGGTCGTGTCATTAACAACTCCCTGACGCAATGGATTGCTATTTTCCAGCGCCATCAGTGCCGGGGCACTTAGGGCTCCACCCAACATTATGGTTAATTGTTTAAGAAAAACGCGCCGATTTAGCATTATAGATTTCTCCGCTTCAGTTCTTCCACCGCATAGTTTGCTGCCCGCGCGGTCAACGCCATATAGGTCAGAGAAGGGTTCTGGCAGGCCGACGAGGTCATACAAGCTCCGTCAGTGACAAATACGTTTTTAGCAGCATGTACCTGATTAAAACCGTTAAGTACCGATGTTTTCGGATCTCTGCCCATTCTGGCCGTACCCATTTCATGAATACCATAGCCCGGAGCAATGGTTTCATTGTTGGCTTTGACATTTTTCAGGCCGCATTTTTCCAGCATTTCGGCAGCGGAGGCAGCCATATCCTTGCGCATCTCCAGTTCGTTTTCTTTCCATTCGCAATCAATGTTCAGGGTGGGCAGCCCCCATTTATCTTTCAGTTCATGATTCAAGGTGACGCGATTATCTTCGTAGGGTAAAAACTCGCCAAAACCTGTCATGCCCAGTCCCCATTTACCCGGTTCCATTAAGGTCGCTTTGAGTTGCTTGCCAATACTTAATTCGGCGACGCCACGCTGCCAGTTGGCGCGACTCGCTCCGCCTTGATAACCAAAGCCACGCAGATAACCGCTGTCCTGCTTGCTAATATTACGGAAGCGCGGAATATAGAACCCAGCTGGCTTGCGACCGGAATAATACATATCCTCCAGTCCGTCAAAACTGCCCGATGCACCGGCCATATGGTGGTGATCCATCAAATTTCGACCCAACTGATCGCTATCATTACCAAACCCGTTGGGAAAACGCTCAGAAACCGAATTAAGCATTATGCTGGTGGTTGCTAACGTCGATGCGTTCAAGAAGATGATTTTGGCATAGTAGTCGATCACTTCGTTACTATGGCTATCAATAACTCGCACGCCTATGGCTTTGTCTGCCTTGTCATCATAAATTATTTCGGCCACTACCGAATCGGGGCGCAAGGTCATATTACCGGTGAGGGCTGCGGCTGGCAGCGTCGAGGCATTACTACTGAAATAACCGCCAAAAGGGCACCCGCGAATACATTTATTGCGCGCCTGACAGCTTCCCCGGCCGTTATGTGGCACGCTCAGGTTAGCGGTGCGGGTAGGCATTAGATGACGATCCGAATATGCCTTGGTCAGGCGAGTTTGCACTTCTTTTTCCAATGCATTGAGTTCAAACGGCGGTAGAAATTCTCCGTCCGGTAATTGCGCCAATCCGGCCTTTTCGCCACTGACGCCGATGAATTTTTCTACATGGCTATACCAGGGCGCGATCTCCGCATATCGAATCGGCCAATCCACTCCGTGACCATCTTTGCTATTGGCCTCGAAATCCAGATCGCTCCAGCGTAAGCTGACTCGTCCCCACATCAGTGAGCGGCCGCCCACATGCTGGCCACGAAACCAGGAAAAAGGCTTGATTTGGGTATAGGGATTGTCCACATCACTGGCGAACCAGTGCAGATTATCTTGCTTGAGCAAACCGCTTTGACCCTGCACCGGAAATTCCTTGTGCTGTTCAACCGTCAGGCGATTAGCGTGGGGCAATTCCCAGGGCGCTTTAAGGGCCGTGGGATAATCGACAACATGTTTAACGTCACGACCTTTTTCCAATACCAGAGTTTTTAGGCCACGTTCACACAGCTCTTTAGCTGCCCAGCCGCCACTAATACCGGTACCGACCACGATTGCATCATATTGCATTGCGGCCTGGGCTTTTGTGTTTATATTCATCGCCGCTATCCAGCCTTATTAGCTTCGAGTAGCAATTGTCTATGAACTCTTTCCATTAAGGCGATAGTTTGATGGATGCCTTCTACTTCCGACCAATCATCCCCTTCGTATTCGATTCCTACATAATCGTGATAACCGGCATCGATGACGATTTTCATCATTCTAAAATAATCAATGTCCGGTTCGTTGCCTTGTTTATCAATGTGATAGGTTTTGGCGCTGACGGCTTTGGCATAAGGCATTAATTCGGTAACGCCTTGATATTTATCGTATTGCTCACCGGTTTCACGGTTAATAATAAAGTTACCAAAATCGGGAAGGGTGCCTACGCGGGGATTATCCGCCAGTTTCATCACGCCGCTGAGCCATTTACCATTGGAGGAAATGCCACCGTGGTTTTCGACAATGACATTCAAATTCAACGGGGTACAATATTCGGCTAGCTGATTGAGACCATCCGCGGCGGCTTTCATTTGTTCATCCCAACTGCCGCTGCTTTGTGCATTGACGCGGATCGAATGACAACCCAGTTCGTGTGCAGCATCGGCCCAGCGATAATGGTTTTGTACTGCTTTTTTACGTGCTTTAGGATCCTGATCGCCTAACGCACCTTCACGATCACACATAATCAAGCGGCTCTCGATACCTTCATTTTTAGCCTGATTTTTCAGATCTATCACTAGCTTGTCAGACAGGGTATCGAAGTAAAACTGGTTAACATATTCAATCGCATCAAGGTTGAACAGTTTACGGGTGATCGAGGCAAAATTGCGCGCATCCATCTCGCCACTGCGAAAGGCTTTATGCAATGACCACTGGGCTAAAGAGAGTTTAAATAGACGCTGTTGCGCGGCAAATAGATTAGAAGATAACAAACCGGAAGAAAGGGTCGCGGAGGCGGCCAATGTCATTTTAAGAAACTGACGACGAGCGAGTGTTGAATGTTTCATTATTATTGCCCTAAGAGTAGTTTATAGTTCGGAACGACTTTTTAACTGATATTTTCTGGGAGTCATACCCATGGATACCCTGAATTCGCGGGTAAAATAACTTTGATCACAAAAGCCACAGGCCATCGTGACATGCTGGATACTATAGCCTGCGGCCAGTAATTCACAGGCTTTCTGAATACGCAAGCGCTTCACATACTGGTTGGGAGTAATGGCAAACTGCCGTTTAAAACGTCGTTCGAAGGTACTTAACGACATACACGACAGCTTAGCTAATTCCTCAATACTGATGCTGTTCATATAGTTTTGCTGTAAATAGCTGATGCAGTGACGAAAGACATTATAGGGTTCAAAGCTCGATTGTGAGCGATGAGCATCACGGGTAAAACCTTCCACCCCAATAATGTCTCCGTGATTATTTCTTAATGCCAGTTTACTGGTAATAAACCAATGTACGTCACCTTGGCCATCTTGCACGAGTTCCAGCTTATTGCTGATGGTTAGTCCATCACTCATGACTTTTAAATCATCTTGATGCATTTGATCGGCAATATCGAAGCGAAAAAAATCATAATCGGTTTTGCCGATAACATCAGAAGGATCATCTAAATTAAAATGTTCAAATAACAACCGGTTGGCGTAAACAAAATGTCCATCACGATCTTTGGCGAAATAAAATGCATCATTAAGCAAGTCGAATAACGGACTGGGTTTGTTAAGCTCGTGTTGCTGATAAAAATCAAACACTTTGTTTAACATATCCATCATTTACTCCGGTTAATTGAAAAGGAAATTAGGCTAATTGTGGTTGTGCACAAAACGTTTGCGTAGCACATACAAACCGGCAAACAACACCACCAACGTTAACGGAAACAACGTCATACTTTGCAGTGTGGCTTGTCCGGTGGTTAACTCAGCAACGTCACCCATTTGCCCCATAGCAATAGCTGCTTGTCGATTACTATCGATCCAACCGCCAATTACCGGGTTCCAGATACTGACTGAAAACATTCCGGCCCCTCCAATTAACGACATCCCTAATGCGCCGGTTTTAGGTTGATATTCACCGATAAAGCCGACCATTGTTGGCCAAAAATACATTACGCCACAGGCGAATACGATAGTGGCCAGATAGACCATTCCGCCGGTTGCAATACTAAGCAGGTAAATGCCAATGGCTGCCGTAATGGAAGAGCACAATAAGACACCAACAGGATTAAGGGCATGTATCACCGGGCCGGCGAAGAAACGGCCTACCGCCATTAAACCGGTGCCTAAGGCTAAAATAATCATCGGTGAAGCACCGCTTTCGCCCAGAATTCGCCCAACCCATTGCTGAGGGCCAAATTCAGAGATAGCGGTTAAGGTCATACACACAATCATAAATAAATATAACGGTGACAATAGTGCGGCAAGATTGGTAGATGTAGAGGTTTCAATATTTTCTGAAGCCGGGAAAGTGGAGCTAAACACCAGATAACCGTAAATCAATGTAGGTACAATCATCACCGCAATTTGTAATTGCCAGCCAAGTCCTGCTGAAGTCATAAAATTAGACACCAGTGCGCCAATCACAATGCCGCCCGGGAACCACACATGGAAACGATTGAGCATGGTGGTTTTTTTATCCGGATAAGTATCGGCAATTAGCGGGTTACAAGCCGCTTCAACTGCCCCATTGGCAAAACCAATTAGAAAAGTCGAAATCAGCAAGGTCCAAAACCCGCTAGCGTAAATAGTTAATACCAGTCCCAGTAAATGACCGATAAATGCCAGTATCAGGATTTTCTTTGCGCCTAATATATTGTAAAGCAACCCCAGTACCATCATGGCAACAGGAAAGCCTAAAAAAGCCATGCTGTTAATCCAGCCTAACTCGGTATCATTCAGGTTAAAAATACTGCCTAACTCACCCAAAATACCGGCGCGGATCGCAAATGTCATTGCGGTAACGATTAATGCGATACAACTAGTATTAAATAATTTGCTGTTAGTACTCATTGACTTATCCATTTATTGTTATTGTCAGAGGGTTTTTATAGCCCCAATATTTTGTTGTTAAGGTTTTCATCGGCAGCGACGGCGGCGAAATCATCAAAAGCGCGCTCCGGTTTGCGGATCATATGTTGTTGAATAAAAGGTGCGCCCTCGCGTGCCCCATCTTCAGGGTGTTTGAGGCAGCATTCCCATTCCAGTACCGCCCATCCTTGATAGTCATATTTGGCTAGTCGGCTAAAAATGCCGCCAAAATCAATCTGGCCATCACCTAGTGAACGGAAACGTCCCGGTCTGTCTACCCAGCTTTGGTAACCACCGTACACACCGGAACGGGGATCTTGTTTATATTCGGCGTCCTTGACATGGAAGGCTTTGATACGCTCATGGTAAATATCGATAAAACCCAGATAGTCCATCTGTTGTAATACCAGATGACTTGGATCATATAGAATATTGGCGCGAGGGTGATTATCTACTGCCGCTAAGAAGCGTTCGAAAGTGACACCATCATGTAAATCTTCACCGGGATGCAGTTCAAAGCAGGCATCAACACCACATTCGTCAAACACATCCAGAATAGGTTTCCAGCGCTTGGCTAGCTCGTTAAATCCGGCCTCGACCAGCCCGGCAGGTCGTTGTGGCCAAGGATAAAAGGTATGCCATAACAACGCACCGGAGAATGTCGCATGAGTGGTTAGTCCGAGATTCCGGCTGGCTTGGGCTGCAAGTTTTACTTGTTCAACAGCCCACTGTGTGCGAGCAGCTGGATTGCCCCGTTGAGCTTCTGGTGCAAAACCATCGAACATCAGGTCATAGGCTGGGTGAACGGCCACGAGTTGCCCTTGTAAATGGGTGGATAGTTCCGTTATCTGTAATCCATATTGGGCAAACTTAGCCAGATATTCATCGCAGTATGACTGACTTTGAGCGGCCAGTTTAAGATCGATTACACGGCTATCCCACGTTGGCACTTGTACGCCTTTATAACCCAGGGATGCGGCCCATTCTAGAATTCCATCTAGGGTATTAAAAGGGGCTTTGTCGCCTAAAAATTGTGCCAGAAAAATCGCTGGTCCTTTCATTATTATTGCTCCTGAATATGTGTATGGTTTAATGCCAACCATTGTTGACCCGCGTGACTACTTTGCACGGTACCTTCGATAAATTGCATGCCGGAAATAGCTTCCTGAATTCCCGGAACACCATTTGCCTGACTGGTTTCTGGCTCACTGCCGCGCTGTTGTTTTACAGCGGTGGCAAAGGCTTTATATAAATTGGCAAAGGCTTCAATATAGCCTTCAGGATGGCCAGCCGGTGTGCGGGTGTTAACTTTGGCCTCGTCACATAAATAATCACTACCGGCTCTGAGTAATTCGGTTGGTTTGTCGCCCCACATTAGCCATAGTGAATTGGGCTCTTGTTGTGACCAACTTAAACTGCCTTGGCTACCATAAACTTGAATGCGAAGATTATTTTCCTGACCGACACTGATTTGGCTGGCGAGTAAAACGCCACGTGCCTGATTAGCAAAACGCAGCAATACCGTGGCGTCATCATCTAAACTGCGCTGGGGCTCGATGCTGTCCAAATCGGCCAAGATAGAGCTAATTGGACTGTCACCAATAAATTCGGCCAAATTGGCTGCGTGCACACCAATATCACCAACGCAACAACTAACACCGGCGCGTTTGGGATCGAGTCGCCAACTGCCTTGTTTTGATAATTGATTATTAAATTTTTTCGCCAGCCAGCCTTGGGAATATTCCACTACGATCTTTTTAATCTCGCCTAATTCACCCTTTACCACCCGGTGGCGCGCTTCTTTGACCATAGGGTAACCGGTGTAAGTATGGGCTAAACCGAATAATTGTGGCTTATCCAATAATTGTTGATGTAACTGTTCAGATTCAGCCAGATTAAAGGTGGCAGGTTTTTCACAAAATACATGAAACCCAGCCATGATGGCCTGTTGGGCAATATCAAAATGGGAATCATTTGGCGTGACAATGGCGACAAATTCCATCCGTTGATCGGCAGGCAATTTTTGCTCTTCACGGAATAGCGTCGCGATATCGGCATAAGCGCGATCGGGATTACTGAGCAAACTTTGCCCGGCTTGTTGATTTTTTTGTTGATCACGGCTGAATACGCCACAGACAAGTTCTATCTCTCCATCTAATCCGGCCGCCATCCGATGAATTTGACCTATGAATGCCTCCGGGCCACCGCCGACCATTCCCATACGAACTTTTGACATGATCACTCCGTTTATTCTGGCACAGGGCAAGTTATCCGTGCCTTATATGTAACATAATTGTTAACTAGGTTACGCGAGTGTGATAGGAACGGTTATAAATTGTTTTGCAACATTTATAATAAAATCGGCGTCAATTGTTTAGAAGATAATTGAATAAAAATTATATTGTATTTAACTGGTTGTATTTAAAGGTTTTATTGTATTTTTGGCGTTGGGTTTTAAATAATGCAATATAACATTGAGGATAATAACTTAGATGGAAAAACTGATATCTCGCCAGCGTAGCTCGAGCACATAAATGGTGGCTACGTAGACAGACACAATAATCATTGGTACCAGCGTAAAACGATAGTCAGGGAATATATACCAACCCACCAGGACTAAAATAGAACGAGTCAAGGTATGAAATATTCCGATCCAAAAGCGCGTAATCCAGGCATGCGTTAACCAGGGTAATCCAGTTAAAATACCCACGGTAAGCGGCAAAGAAGTTTTATCGATTAGAAAAAAAGGCAGCGAAATACACAGGCCCACCAAGCTCATAGCAAAAGAACATAGATATAATTGATCAAAACAATTTGTCGGTCTGGAGTCTCTGATCAGGTTTTCGCCCGTTAGTGACGTAACCATTTTATTCAGCAAGGGGATGCAAGCGATACCAATGACTAAAATAACCGACGCCACTTCATTCGACGCGACAGCGCTCAATAAACCAATAAAAAACCAGACAATGGCGCTAGCTAACGGCAAAGAGAAAAAACGACGTCTGGTATATTCACGGCGCTGAAAGTCTAACGTTCGATGTGAATTCATTGGTGACCTCTCTCCTTGTTAGTCAATAATACAGCGGCTTTATACACACTATATTACATATAAAAATGATCAAACAGTTAATTGACGCAATCCATTATGCTAGAAGTAAACCTTATCCGAATCTTCGAGCAGGTCAATGATCATATTGGTAATTTCGTTACTTTGCGCTGTCATATGTTACGTCATTGCGCGCTTACGCGGTATTAACGCTGGATATTGGGCCATCATGGGCGGTTTGATGGGGCCATTGGCATTGCCCTTTGTGTTATTTATTAAAAAATAACCGTACGTGATTATCTGCCCTGTTGTACCCGCATCAGATAGTCGGGACGATCGGAGATAATACCGTCAATCCCCTTATCCATCAGTTTGCTCATAATGGAAGGATCGTTAATGGTCCATGCCTGCACCTTTAAGCCTTTGGCATGGGCATCATCAATGACACCTTGAGTTAGTACTTCTAACCCACCACCGTATAAGGGCACCTGCAAGGCATTACCTTTAGGGGAGTAAAATCCGCTTAATCCCAATTTACTTAATATTACAAACAGGGTCGTTTCATCCGATGCCATGGAGGTGGCCACATCGGGACATTGATCACGAAATTCATCTAGCGCTGATTGGTGAAAAGAGCCGATGATAACCTTGTCTTGCATGCTAAATTGATGAATTAATTGGCACAGCGGTTGTACGATGGATGGATGGGTTTGTTTGATTTCAATCGTCATCAATTTTGCTGGGAACTGTTGGAACACTTCGGCTAAGGTTGGCACCTGAATGCCTTTACCTCGAAATTCCAGCTCGCCTCCCGGGGCATCTTCCAGCCAATTATAACCGGCATCTAAGGCTTTAATTTGGGCAAGATTCATTTGTTTAATAAAGCCGCTACCATTGGTGGTGCGATCCACCGTTTCATCGTGCATGACGATAAGATGGTTATCTTTAGATAAATGTACATCCATTTCCAGCATATTAACCCCCAAGTCACTCGCCTGTTGAAAAGCGTACAACGTATTGCTTGGCCAGAGTAAATAGCCGCCTTGGTGACCAATCGTTAAAAACCCCGGATGTTTTTTAAATAGTGGGCTGGAAGGGGCATTGTCAGCACTGATATACAGTCCGCCGATGATCATAACGACTAACAGTGGGAGAATGATTTTTAGCTGCTTGAACATAGAGTATCTGCTTATTTTTATTATTGATAACTGATCAGGAAGCATACTTTATAGTGATTTTCTGTATTGCTCTACCCACATCGCTGTTGCACCGCATATTGCCACTGGCATTACCAGAAAATTGATAATGGGTATCATGGCAAATAAGGTTGTTACGATACCAAAGCCAAAGGCCCGGCTTCTGTCTGCGACTAAAACCTGTCGCATAGTCGTAAAGGGGATCTTGTGATTATCGAAGGGATAATCGCAGTATTGCACGGCCATCATCCAGGCAGTAAACAGAAACCAGATAATCTGGCCGAATACCGGCAATAGAAAAAATATCAGTAGAAAGCCAATTGCCCGGGGAATGTAATAGACTAACTTGGTCCATTCCCTGCCTAAAGTACGGGGAATATCCTTAATTACAGCAGCGAAACCGTCACTGCCCATAGGTTGTCCGGTTAGATGTAATTCGACTTTTTCGGCTAATAATCCATTGAAGGGAGCCGCCAACCAATTGGCGATGGAGCTGAAAATAAATGAAAATATCACCAGAATGGCCAGTATGGATAAAGGCCATAATAGGTAATCGAGCCAGTCCAGCCAACTTGGCATAAATTGATCAAGCCAAGCAAACATCAAGTCCAATTGTTGAAATAAATAATAGAAGGCGCCAGAAAATAAAATAAGGTTGACCAGCAAAGGTATAAACACGAAACGTCTTATTCCTTTGATTTGGATCAAATCAAACCCACGCATAAAGTAGCTGATACCACCGCTATTGATTTTATTCTCCATCCACTTAATACCTGTCCAAGCACTTAAATTGAAATGGAGTATACCGATCTGGATAAAGCCGACAAAACCCTAATTGTTACAAATAACGACTTCTGATACATTCGTTGCAACTTGATTAATATTGTCACCTTAATAGTGAATAATATGAATTGCTGCTAACCATAAAAAATAATAATAGATGCGCCTTAAGAAAATCAGATTGGCAGGCTTTAAGTCCTTTGTTGATCCAACCAACATTCCTTTTCCGGACGATATGACCGCTATCGTTGGCCCGAACGGCTGCGGTAAGTCTAATGTTATCGATGCGGTGCGCTGGGTGTTGGGTGAAAGTTCAGCCAAGAATCTGCGTGGTGACGCCATGACTGACGTGATTTTCAATGGTTCTACGGCACGAAAGCCGGTTTCTCAATCCAGTGTTGAATTGGTGTTTGAAAATGCCAGTGATCGTTTACAAGGCGAATACGCCAAATATAACGAGTTATCGATTAAACGAGTGGTGACCCGTGAAGCCGTTTCCACTTATTTTTTGAACGGTTCCAAGTGTCGCCGTCGCGATGTGACGGATTTATTTTTGGGGACCGGTCTGGGTCCGCGCAGCTACGCGATCATCGAGCAAGGCATGATTTCCCGCCTGATCGAATCCAAGCCTCAGGAATTACGGATTTTTATTGAAGAAGCGGCGGGTATTTCAAAATATAAAGAGCGGCGTCGCGAGACCGAAAACCGCATCCGCCACACCAAAGATAATCTGGATCGTCTGGCCGACGTGCGCGGCGAGTTAGGCCAACAGTTAGATAAGCTGCAACGTCAGGCAGCAGCGGCCAGACGCTATAAAGATCTTAAGGCACAAGAACGGGAACTCAAAGGACAGTTAGCAGCTCTGCGCTGGATAAAATACAGTGAACTTATTGAAACCCTGGAAACGCAAATTGAACAGGTTGAGAACCAGTTGCAAGCGTTTATCGCTGAACAACGCGGTAGCGAAAAAGGGATGTTAAGTTATCAGGACAAGCAGCAAGAGTTAAAACAAAAGCTCGATGACTTACAACAGCAGATGTTTAAATTGGGCAATGACATAACTCGCCTGGAACAAAGTCAGATCCATCACAAAATGCGTAGTCAGCAAATTCATCAGGAATTGCAAAAACTCAATGACGATATACAAGAGCATCAACAGCATTATCAGCAAGAAGCTGAGTTAGTCGAAACATTACAACTGCAACTGCATGCACTTGAACCGGATGCCGAATTAGTTGAACAGCAGCTAGAACAAGCCGCATTGCAACTGGAAGAGCAGGAGCAGCTTTTTGAACAGCAACAGCGTAACTGGCGTCAACAGGAACAACGTTTACAACAACACCAGCAACAACAGCAGTTATTGGAAAGTAAACACCAGTCGTTACAAGCCATGCAGGCTCGTTCACTGCAACGGTTGACGGAACTCGATGATGAACTTAATAGCTTACAGGATATGGACGATACACAGCAGCTTGGTGAGGTAACTCAGCAAGTTGAAGTGGCAGAACGAGAGTATCAACAGACTAAGCAACAACTTGCAGCCGAACAGCAGCAACGTGAACAGCAACAGTCTGAATTAAAAGCACTTGAGAGTGAGTTAGTTCATTTGACCGGCCAACAGCAGCAGTTAGAGGCGGAAAATACCTCATTACAGGTACTGCAAGCTAACGAGCAGTCTGGACAACAATTACAACACTGGTTAGCCGAACAACAGATTGCCCATCAACCTTTATGGCAATATTTACAAGTACAAAATAACTGGCAAGTGGCTGTTGAAACTGCATTGCAGCATTGGCTGAAAATCAGCCTGTTAGAGCAACACCAGTCATTACCGGATATTGCTGGCAGCCAATTAATGTTTGCTGACAGATTGAGTCCCCACAAACCTGCTAATACATTAGCTGCCAAACTGGATAATAAACTTGTTCCCGAGTTGTTAAGCCAGATATTGATTGCCGACAATGTTGAACAGGCTAATCAGATCAGTTTGCAACCTGGTCAATCGGTCATCACCCGTGAAGGATACTGGCGTGGTGCCGATTGGGTCATTATGGGTGACAAGAGCGAGCAAGATGGCATGTTGGATCGCGCTAAACGCATCGAGTTAAACCAGCAACAACGGGATGATTTATCAACCAAACGACAACAGCTTGAACAGCAAATAGCGCAACATCAATCTCAATTAGAACTTCTGTTGGAGCAGATTCAGCAGATGCAAACACAGATGCAGCAACAGTATGAATCTTTAACTTCGTTGCGCAGTCAGAAAGTGATTGCCGAACAGCAAAACACGAACAAGCAACAACGGCTGGATAAATTACAGGCTGAGAAACGACATGCTGAGCAGCAATTAGAACAGGAACAGTTGCAGCAAGAAGAAATAGCCATGCAACAGGAAGAGTTGTTGATGTTGCTAGACGAGTTGCAACAACAACAGCCGGACAGTGACACTGAGCGAGAACGTGGTCAGCTGCAAGTTCAACAGTCTCGTCAACAAGTGGAACACATTAAACAGCAGCAGCATCAGCAAGCATTGCAACTGCAAGCGGCCAAAAGTCAGTTACAAAGTCGTAGTGAAGGAGTGGATCGCGCGCAGAAATTAGTCAGTCAAATGCGTGAGCGTCAACATAGTTTGCAGTCTGAACTGGATGACATGAGTGCACCTCAGGAAGATCAGGAAATCCAGCTGCAGGAATGGCTTATGCAGCGCAGTGAACTGGAAACTACCCGCAGCTTATTAAGTGATGAATTAGCTGAGGTAGAGAGCTTTTTAGCGGATAACCAAAAAGGCCAACAAGCGGTAGTGGATAAAATTAACCAGTTGCGCGGTCAGCAAGAAAGTCTGCGAGTGGAATGTGAAGGACATCGAGTAAGAGCAAATGCCGTCGTTGAACAGTTACCGGAAATTGAGATGGGACTGAAAGAACTGCTGGAAAATATGCCACCGGAAGCAGAAGAAAAACAATGGCAAGAGCGACTGGAAAAAGTGGTGCAGTCGGTGGTGCGTTTAGGCGCGGTAAATTTAGCTGCGGTGGAAGAATATGAAATACAATCCGAACGTAAAGCCCATTTAGATGAACAGCACGAAGATTTGACCAGTGCAATGGAGACTCTGGAAGGGGCAATTCGTAAAATTGACAAAGAAACGCGTAGCCGGTTTAAGCAAACTTTTACTCAGGTTAATAGTGATTTACAAATACTGTTTCCCAAGGTGTTTGGCGGGGGCGCGGCCAGTTTAGAATTGACCGATGATGATCTGTTAGAAACCGGGGTAACCATAATGGCGCAACCACCGGGTAAGAAAAATAGTACGATTCACCTTCTTTCTGGTGGAGAAAAAGCGCTGACCGCTTTATCATTGGTGTTCGCTATTTTCCGACTCAACCCTGCACCCTTCTGTTTATTGGATGAAGTGGATGCCCCATTGGATGATGCCAATGTGTTACGCTTTTGTAAGCTGGTGTCGGAAATGTCAAAAAGCGTACAGTTTATTTATATTACTCATAACAAAATAGCGATGGAGATGGCTTCACACCTTACGGGTGTCACCATGGCAGAACCAGGCGTATCACGCATGGTTGCTGTTGATGTTGAAGAGGCGGTCGCTCTTGCTGAAGCATAAAAAGATATATTAATGGATTTGCAGCTGGCGTTAATTATTTTAGGGGGATTTGCCATTACCGGAATATTGGTACATGGCTTATGGACCATTCGTAACAATTCTCAAAAACGGGCCGATTGGGATCCTGTGCAGCCGGATATTGATGAGGATGAGGAGGATTCACTTCCTGAACCGGTCAAACCTGTTGGTGGCTTTGATCATGACGGGATAGGCCAGGTTAGAGTGCTTCCTCGTGAAGAAAAAACACCTGAACAACGCCCGGATAACGTTGAGGATAAGCATGACGCGCATCCATCTTCGGTGGAATCCCCCGTGTCTTCGGTATCAACACCCGTATCTGAAACCGTTCCCGCGTTTAGTGCGCTTGATGACGAACTATCGGATAGCATAAGCCCGGTAACCGAGACACCACGTACTGAGACCAAGGCAGTCTCTGCTCAACATCAATATCCGGATCCACCCAGCTCTTTGTTATTATCAGGTGAGCAAACTCAGTCTCAACAAAATAAAGTAGAACCCAGTATTCGCCAAAGTGAATTTTTGGAAGATACCCCGGCTGAAGGTGAGCGCCAAGAGCCGCAATTGGATGATCAGAAAACAGCAGAGGCTGAACCCCTTGCCGAACAAAAAATTAGCTTGGCAGAACAGGCTAAAAAATTGGTTAAACGTGAAAAACCACTGAAAAAGATTCGACGTACCGAACCCCGAATTGCTGAAGATCAGTTACGTATCGACTTTGACGATCAGCCTCCGGTTGAAGAAATGCAACAATCTGAGCCTGCAGATACCGAACAAGAGCAAGAAGTATTAGTGCTCAACGTAAAAATGCCTGATGGCAAAACTATCCCTGGCTCAGCGTTATTACCGATGCTGTTAACCTTGGGATTAAAGTTTGGTGATCAGGATATTTTTCATCGCCACGTTAATACCAATGGTAAAGGGCCAGTGTTATTTAGTCTGGCCAATATGTTCCGCCCTGGCGTCTTTGATATTGATAATATGGAAAACTTTACCACTCGTGGTATTTCATTATTTATGGTTTTGCCGATCGAAGGTGATCCTCGTCAGGTTTTTAACATGATGCATAATGCCAGTCGTAAAATTGCCGATGAGTTTGGCGCACAAATTCTGGATGGGCGTCGCGCCACATTAACCAAGCAAGCCCTGCAACAATATACGGATAAAATTCGTGAGTCCGAGCGTCGCAGGATGTTGCGTAAAAACTAACGATTAGTCATCCCCTGCGGGGTGAGTTTGTATGTTATTCAGGTAATCTCATGAGTCAATCAGCCAGTCAGCGTATCGAACAACTGCGCAACGAAATCAATCAGCATAATTTTAATTATTATGTGGATGATAATCCCACTATTCCCGACGCCGCTTATGATCGGTTGTTTAATGAACTCAAAGCGCTGGAACAGGCTCATCCAGACTTGATTAGCGCTGATTCACCGACTCATAAAGTAGGTGGTAAGGCGTTGGAGGCGTTTACTCAGGTTGAACATGAAGTGCCGATGTTATCGTTGGATAATGCCTTTGATGAAACTGAATTTAATGCTTTTGTGAAACGGATTAATGACAGATTAAAACAGGACGCGGTACTGGCTTTTAGCTGCGAACCTAAGCTGGATGGTCTGGCAGTGAGTTTGTTATATGAAAATGGCGAACTCGTTCGTGGGGCCACTCGTGGTGATGGCCGCACTGGTGAAAACATTACCGAAAATGTCAAAACCATCGCTAATGTGCCATTACGATTGCGTGGTGATGATTATCCGCAACGTTTTGAAGTACGCGGCGAAGTCTTTATGCCCAGCGCTGGTTTTACGCGAATGAATGAGACCCAAAAAGCGCAAGGAAAAAAGGTCTTCGTTAATCCTCGCAATGCAGCAGCTGGTAGTTTGCGCCAACTGGACCCGCGTATTACCGCCAGTCGTCCACTGATGTTTTACGCGTACTCAATGGGCTTGGTGGAAAATGAGAAAACCCCGTTGGCCGCAACACATTCTCAACGTTTACAACAGCTTAAACAGTGGGGATTACCACTGAGTAAAGAAATTACCGTGGCCCATGGTGCTGAGCAATGCTTGGCGTACTTTCAACAAATCCTGAATAAAAGAGCCACCTTGGATTATGAAATAGATGGCGTGGTATTTAAAGTTGACAGTATCGAAATACAACAGCAATTAGGCTTTGTAGCCCGGGCGCCGCGCTGGGCTATTGCGCACAAGTTTCCGGCCCAGGAAGAGATGACCCGTTTGCTAGATGTGGAGTTTCAAGTAGGGCGCACCGGTGCTATTACACCTGTCGCCCGCTTGGAACCGGTATTTGTTGGTGGTGTAACGGTGTCTAATGCGACATTACATAATCAGGATGAAATCAACCGATTAGGTATTAATATTGGCGATACTGTCATTATTCGGCGCGCTGGTGACGTAATCCCGCAAGTTGTGTCGGTAGTGGAAACAATGCGCCCGGATGATGCTAAGGCAATTGTTTTTCCGGTCGTGTGTCCGGTGTGTGAGTCGGCGATTGAAAAGTTGGAGTCAGAAGCGGTGGCGCGCTGTACCGGCGGATTATTTTGTGCCGCTCAACGTAAAGAAGCGATGAAACATTTTGCTTCTCGCAAGGCTCTTGATGTTGACGGATTAGGTGACAAACTGATTGAACAACTCGTCGATGCCCAAATGGTATCCACTCCTGCTGATTTTTTTAAACTGGATTTAGCTCAATTGGCGGCGATGGAACGCATGGGCGAAAAATCTGCAGTGAATCTCGTCAATGCGCTTGATGCCGCTAAACAAACCAGTTTAGCCCGTTTTATTTATTCCTTAGGGATCCGCGAAGTCGGTGAGGCTACGGCAGCCAATTTAGCCAACCATTTTTTGACGTTAGAGGCTATTCAACATGCCTCATTGGAGCAACTTCGTGAAGTCGATGATGTAGGCGAAGTTGTGGCGCAGCATGTTATAAACTTTTTTAGTGAAGAACATAATTTACAGGTGATAGCGCAGCTCATTCAGGCTGGGTTGCATTGGCCGGCTATCGAAGCCAAGGCTGTGGATGAGCTTCCATTGCATGGTCAAACCTGGGTGTTAACCGGTACATTGACGACATTGGGGCGTGCTGAGGCAAAAGCGAAATTACAACAGCTTGGTGCTAAGGTTGCCGGTAGTGTTTCGGTAAAAACCAATGCGGTTGTGGCAGGAGAAAAAGCGGGCTCTAAACTCACCAAAGCTCAGGAATTGGGGGTCGAGGTATTAACCGAAGATCAAATGATGGCGCTGTTTAGTCAGCATGGAGTGGCATAGTGGAAATTAATCTGGCAGTGAGCCAACAACACATTCACGACTGTTTTCCGGTGATGCAGCATTTGCGTCCACACTTTGAGATGGATACCTTTACACAGCAGGTTAACGAACAAATGCAGCAAGGGTATCAGCTGGTTTTTGCCAGCTTAAATAATCAGGTCGTCGGCGTCGCAGGATTTGTAATTGGAACCAAGTTGGCGTGGGGTAAGCATTTATATGTGGATGATTTGGTTATCGATCCGCAAGTGCGCAGCAGTGGTGTGGGGAAAGCATTGTTAGAATGGATGACCGATTATGCCCTTACGCAAGGTTGCGAGCAGTTACATCTGGATTCTGGTGTACAACGTTTTGCAGCACATAAGTTTTATTTGCGTGAAGGCATGAATATCGCCAGTCATCATTTCAGCAAATCCTTGTGAGATTATTATTACCGCTGAATTACTACGACCAGCAAGGACGGGTTAAGCCGCTCGGTTCATTTATTTTTTGTTTATTGTATTTAGCCCGTGGTTACCTGGTATTTGTGATTTCTATGTCTTATCGAGCTGATACCGGCTTTTTGCTAGGCTTGTTTTACCCGCAAAAAAGTGATTTTTATTACAGTTTGTTGCTGGGGGGCCCGGCGGTTGTATTAGCCTTGGTCATGCTTTATCGGGACAAATTATGGCAGTTAAATTACTTATTTATTTTTAAAAGTATAAAACCGCTGTTAGTGGTGACCCTGCTAGTGGATTTTCTGTTGCACTTACGTGTGGCTTACCAGCAAGATTGGCAATTTAGCTGGATTTTGGCAGCGACTTTCGTGGTAGATATAAGTCTGATTTATTATTTTATGCGTAGTCGCTATTTTAGCGTGATGGTAAAAGATTGGGGCGCAGCTAGCGTTGATTGATATGACACTACGCCCACTTCAGTCTGCTATCGCGCTTACTGAATATTGTTTTCCACCGCTTGTTGAAAGTAATTTTTGACGCTTACTTGGCTATCATTAACTAATCGCTGATAACAAATTCCGGCAAAAGCATAAGTTCTACCTGCGTATTCCAGCACTATATAAGGGGCATCGGGATTGGAATTATCATAATGCCAATGTCCCCCCACCAGATGACGGAATATCTCACCCACATAGGCGCCATAAATATTACAAATGGTAAAAACCGCCTGATCTTCCAATGCTTGATCTTTATATTTATCAATCCAGCTGAGGATCAAGTCATCAACGATGCCAATACTGTCCGTTGAGCCATTCAGCTCAACGTTAAATTCGTTACGGCTGGTTTCAATCGCATTTTGAGCACTATCAGCCATTAATTGCTGAATTTCTTCCTGAGTCATATTCATCGTTATTCTCGTCGCAACAGGTAGGAGGTTATATCAACGGATATGTTGCAGTGCCGAGTGACTGTTTGTCAAATTGCGCTAAATGATTTTTTATTGCGTGCATGGGTCAGGGCTGGCAGCATGTCGATAAAAGAAGAAAATAAGTGTGGTTATGAATCAACATCAACACATGGTATTTGGGGCAGGCTTAATTGGCAGTTATCTTGGCGCCGTGATGCAGTGGCGTGGATTATCGGTAATGTTGATTGGTCGTCGTAACATGTTGGATAAGCTAAAAAATGGCATCAGATTAACTGATTACCAACAACATCAACAACAGGTTAGGATTGAGTCGCTATACGATCTTTGCTGTTATTCAAGCCAGTCACTGCCTAATGCCGATTATTTATGGTTAACGGTTAAATGCACCGGGGTTCAACAAGCCATTGTCGATCTTGAGCCGTTTGTTAATGATCAAACCGTTATTTTATGTTGTCAGAATGGGCTAGGTTCTGACGGCTTGGTTAAACAAGCGTTCCCGAATAACAAGGTGCTACGAGTGATGGTGCCTTTTAACGTAGTGCAACTTGAAAATGGGCATTTACACCGCGGTTCGGCAGGGGCGTTAAGCATAGAACAAGATGATTCAGCTATTGCAACGACACTGCAATCAATTCTGGCATGCGAGCTATTACCGATTGAGTGCTGCACTGATATGCAGGCGTTACTGTGGGCTAAATTACAGCTAAATTTAGGTAATGCAATCAATGCCATTGCGGATATTCCGGTTAAAGCGATGCTGCAACAGCGCGATTTTAGAAGGGTGATCGCTGCGATGATGGAAGAATTATTAACGGTGGTTGAGGCGCAAAATATCACATTGCCACGGATCACTGCTGTGAAGGCTGGTTTTATACCGACAATTTTGCGTCTTCCCAATGTTTTGTTCAGGTTACTGGCGAATAAAATGTTGGCGATTGATCCCGATGTGAGAACCTCGATGTGGTGGGATTTGCACCAACACAAACGAACCGAGATCGACTACCTGAATGGGGAAGTGGTTAAATGGGGCAAAAAGTTGAACATCGACACCCCGGTCAATAGCGCTATTGTCAGATGGATACATCAGGTTGAAGCAGGTGAATTATCCCTCGGAGTGAGTGCCCAGGAGGTTTTGGCCAAGGTACGCTAGCGGTAATGCTACGCCAATATTATTTGACCTTTACCTAACTCCTTGGCTTGATACATAGCGTTGTCAACACGGGTACGCAGTGAATCGATGGTGTCATCGTGACGTATATCGGTTACCCCAATACTGGCGCTTAACGTGGGTAATGGAGTTGGGGTTTGCTGGACTAATTCGGTCAGGATACGTTGGGCAATATCCTGTGTTTGTGAGACTGTGGCGCCAATCAATAATATTTCGAATTCTTCACCGCCACTGCGGCAAATGATATCGGATTTTCTGGCGCATTCAGTCAGGATATTACCGATGGTGCGCAGTACTTCGTCACCTGTGACATGCCCATACTGGTCATTGATTAGTTTAAAATCATCCATATCCAGACTGAGCATACAACTTTGCTCCGGAATACGTTGTAGTCGGTGTAAATATTGAAGCAGCATTGACTCAAAAAAACGTCGATTATGTACTCTGGTGAGTTTATCCAAAGTTGAAATTCGGTAGGTATAAGTCACCCAGCGACTGGCGCCAAACAACACCAGAATAGAGCCAATAATATAACTGCTATCTTCAATCCTGCTTAAGGTTATTAGGGAAAAATAATAATGAGCATCTAGCAGGTTAACTAACATGCTGAATTGGGTAAGGAACACGCCGATAATTATCCAGCGCTTTATTTGTGGTTTAAGCGGTATAAAGGCAATAAAGCAATACACCGCCAAGACTAATATGACTTTGGCATAATCCATCACAAGACTAAAAGTATCGTTATTAGCGTGATATTGGCCTCTGAACAGAACCACCGCACAAATTAATCCGCTGAGTAACAGATTAATGCCAATAACCATGACGGCGTCACGATGGACACGCCCTCCACCCTGAATAAAAGACTCTTTGATTTGTTGCAGTGACTTAAACATTCAATCTCAGATGTATTAAGGTAAATTCCATTATCGTGATCCTTGCAAGCAGCGCGGAGGCCTAACTCTAATTAGAATACTCCGATAACTTTCGCGTAAGCGCAATCAGATTTTGTTGTAATTAGTGTGACAAGCCAGTTTGAACTGATTTAAGCTAAACACTTATTTACTCAATAATAATATTTTATGAATCAATTAATTAAGTTGCTGGAACAATGGTTACCGCAAAAAGATCAGTTCGATTGGGTCTTGGCGACTATTGTGGCAACTGACGGTTCTACTTATCGTAAATCCGGTGCCATGATGCTGATAAATAGTATGGGCCAATATTTTGGTTTACTCAGTGGAGGTTGTTTGGAAGCCGATATTATGCGACAAGCCAGACAATGTTGGGAACATCAGCAAAACAGGTTAATTGAATACGATATGCGAGAAGAAGATGATCTTGCCTGGCAGTTAGGGTTAGGTTGTGGCGGCATGGTACGTATTTTATTACAGCCCATCTTGGCGGAACAAAATTACCTGTATTTAACTGAAGTTTATCAGGCCCTATGTCGGGATGCCGCTTGCGGATATAGCCAAGTGCTCGATGAAAATAAACCGAATAATCAATTATTAACCCAAGAGCAGTTATCTCAACAACGCGCGACGCAGGATAGTTCGGTGTTTTTGCATCACCTAAAGCCACCGATACATTTGCTGGTTTTTGGCGGCGGTGTGGATGCCCGCCCTGTTGTTGCCTTAGCGGCCACGTTAGGTTGGCAAGTGACGGTTTGTGATCCGCGAATCGCCAATGGTCGAGCGGCTAACTTTCCCGCGGCTAAGCGCGTTGTTTGCGAGCCTATTGAGCATTTACAGCAAGCCGATTGGTTTAAATCAGCAGACGCAGCACTGATTATGACTCACAGTATTGATTTGGATGGTCAAGCATTACAATTATTGCAACATAGTTCAGTGCAATATATAGGCTTGTTGGGGCCGGAGCATCGCACAGCAAGAGTTCTGGAGCGGATTGGGTTTGTAAAAGATCATCTGGTCGCTCCATTGGCTAATCCTGTTGGTTTGCGGTTAGGAGGGGAGTTACCCGAATCTATTGCGTTATCGATGATTGCCGAGGTGCATAGTTTTTTACATTATTCCGATGGTCAGTCGATTAGCGCCATTCTTTCCCAACAGGGTCAGTAATGAAACTGGCTGCGGTTATTTTGGCTGCCGGGCAAAGTCGTCGGTTTGATGGTATAAAACAGCTGGCGGTGATTAATCGGCAGCCAATGATCGTCCATGCGATTGAGCAGTATCGACGCGCTGGAGTGACGGATCTGTTTGTCGTTCTGGGCGCCAATGCTGCCGTCATTTCTGCGGTAATACCCGGCCATGTTAGGGTCATTCACTCGTCGCAATGGCAACAAGGAATGGGGCACAGTATTGCTAATGCGATACAACAATTGAACAGTGGTTATAGCCATATTTTAATTGGTTTAGCCGATCAGGTTGGTGTGACTGAGCAGCATATTCGCCAAATTATCGATGCAGCACAGGCGTCGAAGAACAATATAATTGCGACCAATTACGGGCAACATATTGGCGTACCTGCTATGTTTGCTAAAGCCGATTTTACTGATTTACAAAACCTGCGTGGTGATAATGGAGCGAAACATATTATCCAGCAGAATCAACATCGATTAACTAGTGTACATTTAACTCAGGCCGCCTTTGATATTGATACTCGGGCCGATCTGCAACAATGGCAACGGATGCAAGAAGAGGAACTATGATGATTGAATTTACCCTGAATAAAAAACCGGTTAGCGTCGACGCTGAGCCTGACATGCCACTACTGTGGGTAATCCGTGACATGCTCAATATGACCGGTACTAAATATGGTTGTGGTATGGCGTTATGTGGTGCCTGCACGGTGCATTTGGATGGACAATCCGTACGTTCCTGTACCTTACCGGTATCAGCAGTCGCAAATAAATCCATTACCACAATTGAAGGGCTTTCGAATACTGGGGAGCATCCGGTACAACAAGCATGGAGTGAGCATAATGTCCCCCAATGCGGTTATTGTCAGTCAGGTCAAATTATGAGCGCCGTGGCGTTATTGCAAAACAATCCGAATCCTTCCGATGAAGATATCGATAATCATATGCAAGGTAATATCTGTCGTTGTGGGACTTATCCGCGCATTAAGGCCGCTATCAAAACTGCGGCTAAAAATGTAGGAGATATTGTATGAGCAACCTACAGAATATTAGCCGCAGACAATTTCTTAAAATGACAGGTGTCGGTGGCACGGGATTAGTGTTGGCAACCATGATGCCCGGCTGGAAACCCGCTTGGGCGGCTCAATCAGGTAGTAGTAACGCACTGAATTTGTTTGTCAGTATCAATACTGACAATAGTGTCGATATTATTTGCCATCGAAGTGAAATGGGCCAAGGTATTCGTACTGGGTTACCTCAAGTGGTGGCCGACGAACTAATGGCCGATTGGAAGTTAGTTAATGTAGTACAAGGACTGGCTGACGAAAATTACGGTAATCAGAATACTGATGGCTCCAGATCCATGCGTCATTTTTATCAGGTTATGCGAGAAATGGGCGCGGCGGCACGCGCTATGCTGGAGCAAGCGGCAGCAAATCAATGGCAAGTGCCGGTCAGTGAAGTGAAAGCCCAACATCATAAGGTGATTCATCAAGGCACTGGAAATGCCTTGTCTTTTGGACAATTAGCGCGGGCAGCGTCGTTACTCGAGGCACCGAAAAAAGACCAGCTGAAATTTAAAGCTAAAAAGGATTTCGACTATATCGGTAAGGATGTCGCCAGCGTTGATATGCATCAGTTTGTTACGGGCCAGTCAGTTTATGGACAAGATGTGCAATTGCCAGGCATGTTGTATGCGAGTATCGAACGGGCACCGGTTTTAGGTTCAAAATTAGTTAATGTTGATGATAGTGAAACGTTAAAAGTTGCCGGTGTCGTACAAACATTCCGGATGCCGGATCAGGAACTGCCCGTTGTATTTAAATCATTACCCGGTGTTGCGGTTTTAGCGAGCAATACCTGGGCTGCGTTACAAGGCAGGAAAAAGCTTAAGTTAGAATGGCAAGTGGGTGATAACAAGAATCATCAGTCGGCGGATTTTCATACTGCCATGCAGGAGCGAGTCAAAGACAAAGGCAAGGTAATTCGTCATGCCGGAGATGCTTATAAAGCGATTGAACAGTCTGCGCAGCAGGTTACGGCACAATATAACGTTCCTTATTTGGTGCATGCGCCGATGGAACCGCCTGCTGCGACAGCCGTATTTAAAGATGGAATGCTGGAAGTATGGGCTTGCGTTCAGGCCCCGCAAGGAACGCAAGCGACTATTGCCCAACTGTTGGGCATCGATAAAGATAAAATCAAAATTAATATTACTCTGTTAGGTGGTGCGTTCGGGCGCAAGTCTAAACCGGATTTTGCGGTTGAAGCTGCGATATTAGCTAAAGCGACAGGAAAACCGGTAAGGGTGGCCTGGAGTCGTGAAGATGATATACGTAATGGCTACTATCACGCGATTAGTTCGCAATTTTATCAAGCCGGATTAGACGATACCGGAAAGGTATCCGGTTGGGTACAGCGTACCTGTTTTCCCAGTATCAGCTGGACTTTTACTGGCACCACTGACGAGCCTTCTGACGGTGAATTATCACTGGGATTTGGTGACGTGCCCTTTGCGGTAGATGATCTTTCCTGTGAAACGCATAAGTCCACCGGCCATACTCGTATTGGATGGTTGCGTTCGGTAAGCAATATTCACCATGGTTTTGCACTGGGATCATTTGTGGATGAACTGGCGGTTAAAGCCGGCAAATTACCTCGAGAGATGTGGATGCAATTATTAGGTGAAGATCGATTGGTGGATCCCACTGAGCAAGGGTTTGCATTTACTAACTATAATGATCCTAAAGAGATTTTTCCTATTGATATTCAGCGTTTTAAACAAGTGTTGAACAAGGTCGCCGATGAAGCTCAGGTTGAGCAATCAACGGCAGAAAATGAAGGATGGGGGATCAGCGTCCATCGCAGTTTTGTCAGTTATTGTGCAGTAGCGACTAAAGTAAGAGTTGAAAATGGAAAAGTGAGTGTGTTGGATATGCACTTGGCGGTAGATGCCGGTACGGTAGTCAATCCGGATCGAGTACGAGCACAGATGGAAGGGGCGATGAACTTTGGTTTATCACTAGCACTGATGGGGGAGATAACCTATCAAAATGGTGCAGTAGTACAGTCAAACTTCCATGACTATCCACAATTACGGATGCCTCAATGTCCGACTATGTCGGTTCATATTATTGAGTCAACAGCCCCTCCCGGGGGAGTCGGTGAACCGGGTGTTCCCCCTGTGGCGGCCAGTTTGGCCAATGCAATATTTCACGCTAGTGGTTTGCGTATAAGAGATCTACCTGTTAATAAGCAACTTCAAGTATAGAGTGAGCAGACAGATCCTGAAAAATAGCTAAAAAAAACCCGCTCGGGTGAGCGGGTAAACAACAAAGTTGATAAATGGAAAATAACATTCCAGGGAACATGTCTGTTTATCATAGGGGATGATAAACTGATGAATCTGGCTATGATGGGTAACCATCGTTGCGCTAGCTCAGAAAACAACGTCATTATACCTTCGCCAACCTATCTATCAAACGAGAAAAATTGCATTTTTATCATTAGGTTTTCTAATGGATGTTATTTTGTGAATGTTCAAAAAAATATCAAATTTTAGATTAAGTTTATTTAATATTAATTAAAAACAATGCCTTACATTAATTGATGGTAATTTAATCTATTAGTATTAGTTGTGCTCCCTTTGTATTTTTAAGGCTTTTATTGGATGTTGTGTGAAATTTTTGTAAAAAGTCACGATTTTGGCATTTTATGATATTGTCATTAGCTGTTATTAGCGTTACCACCGATACTCGTAGCATTTACATTAGGGAAAAATTGCAGAGTCGATCTGGTTGAGTTTTAGTTCAAGTCAACCTGACAGGTGCTTGAAGGGAAATAATGGTTAACAAATTAAACCATAAAGCCACGTAGATTAGCTCACAAATTCAATATTTTATGTTACCTTAGCGTGCAACTTTTTAACCTCATTAAGGGTCGTATCAGTTCGATGCATCAGTTTGAAATCAGAGTGTATTATGAAGATACCGATGCAGGCGGTATTGTTTATTACGCTAATTATCTTAAGTTTTTAGAGCGAGCAAGAACCGAGTGGCTAAGAGAATTAGGTATTGAACAAGATGAACTATTAAATAGAGATTTGGGGTTTGTGGTACGCCGCGTTGCTATGGATAATCATCGTCCCGCCAAGTTTAATCAATTACTAAGGGTTGAATCACATATAACTGACTTAAAACATGCCAGTCTAGTATTTAATCAAACTATTTATAACCATAATAATGAACTTTTGGTTAGCGCTATTGTTCACGTCGCCTGTGTAAGTTTAGGCTTGATGCGTGCTACCGCTATCCCTACCAATATTAAAGAGGAATTGCTTCGTGTCTGCTGAATTATCATTTTTTGACCTTTTTTGGCAAGCCAGTTTATTAGTTAAATTGGTAATGTTGCTGTTGTTGATGACATCAATTGTGTCATGGGCTTTTATTTTTCAACGTAGCAAAATATTGAATAATGCGCGCAGAGAAATGCGTAAATTTGAAGACAAGTTTTGGTCAGGTGTGGATCTCAATCGACTTTATCAGGAAATTTCTGCCCGCCAAGTTATTATGGGTATGGAAAGCTTGTTTTGTGCCGGATTTAAAGAGTTTATTCGCTTACGCAAGAGTCCTTCAACTCCTTCAAATGCGGTAATGGACGGGACATTTCGTGCGATGCGTGTGGCTTTATCCCGAGAAGTTGATCATCTTGAGAAAAACTTACCGTTTTTAGCCACTGCAGGCTCTATTAGTCCTTATATCGGCTTATTTGGAACGGTGTGGGGGATTATGAATGCGTTTATTGCATTAGGAGAAGTACAACAGGCAACATTGGCCATGGTCGCGCCAGGTATTGCCGAGGCATTGATTGCCACTGCAATGGGCCTTTTTGCCGCTATTCCTGCGGTAATTGCTTACAACAAATTTAGTAATCAGGTTGAAAAACTGGAAAATAATTACGGTAATTTTATGGAAGAATTTTCCAGTATTTTACATCGACAAACGTTGTCATCTGAAGGCGTTATGCGGGAGGGCTAGATGATGTACGTACGCAAAAAACGCAAGCCTGTATCCGAGATCAATGTGGTTCCCTATATTGATGTGATGCTGGTATTGCTGATTATATTTATGGTGACCGCGCCGCTGATTACTCAAGGTGTTAAAGTTGATTTGCCTAAAGCCTCTGCTGAATCTCTGGATGAGGACAGTAAACCGCCCATGGTGGCGAGTGTTGATGCTCAGGGGAAATATTACCTTAATATTGGTGATACTCAGGACAAGGCGATGTCAGCAGAGGATTTAGCCACTATTGTAGCCGCGCAATTGCAAAAAGATCCGAACATTCCAGTGATGGTAAATGGTGATGGTGCGGTTTCGTATAGCCAAGTGGTGCAACTGATGGTGTTATTGCAACGCGCTGGGGTGCCATCCGTGGGCTTAATGACGGATTCATCGGAACAGCAATGAGTCAGACAATCGGTAGTGCAGTTGCGAAATCAGGTTTGTTGCATGTTGTTGCTGTAGTGTTGTTACTGTTAAGTGTTGATTTTAGCTCCGAACCAGAAAAGCCAATGGCGATCAATGCACCGGTGATTAAAGCTACAGTGGTTGATAAAGCAGTAGTTGAAGAAAAGTTTAAAAAAATAGAGGACAATAAAAAAGCTGAGCAGCAGCGTAAACGCAATGAAGAGTTGGCTAAGCAACAGCGTGAAAAACAACGTAAGCAAAGAATTGAAGAGCAAAAACGGGCAGAGGAAAAAGCCAAGCAAGCCAGAATCAAAAAGCAGCAAGATAAGAAAAAAGCAGCTGAGTTGGAAAAACAACGGCAACAAAAAGAACTCGAAGAGCGTAAAAAGCAAGAAGAAATCGCCAAGCAAAAACGTGAAAAGCAAGAGCGTGAGCGCAAAGAGGCGGAACGCAAGAAACAACTAGCTAAAGAGCAAGCTGAACAACAGCGTTTAATGGAAGAACAATTACAAGCTGAAATGGCGGTCAGACAAAAAGCACGTAGTGCACAAGTATTGACCGAAGTGCAAAAATACAAATCACTGATATACAGTGCTATTCAGCGCAATCTTATCGTTGATGATTCGATGAATGGAAAAAAATGCCGATTAAATATTCGATTAGCATCAAACGGATTTGTGACCAATGTCAAAGTGTTAGGGGGAGATAATTTTGTCTGTGAAGCAGCAAGACGTGCGGTATTGAAATCCGAAACCTTACCCGTATCATCGGATCCTGATATTTATGAACAATTACGTGATATTAACTTAACTGTAGAACCGGAGCTATGATGTCCAAAGCCCTTATAAAAATACTTTTTGTTGTTTGCAGCTGCTTTACTTTAGTCACTCATGCTGCACTCGAAATCGTGATAACTGAAGGTATTGACACTGCCAGGCCAATTGCCATTGTACCCTTTAAATTTAGCGGGCAAGGCCAATTACCTGGCACTATTGCTGATGTTGTGGCTGCTGATTTACGCCGGAGCGGTAAATTTAATCCTATTAATACTGCGAATATGCCGCAGTTTCCCGGAACCGATGCAGATATGGATTATGCTGCTTGGGCGTCGGCAGGGGTCGAAGCGGTGTTAGTGGGTAAAATTGAAGAACAATCCATCGATCGTTATGTAGTGTCATTTGAATTAATTGACGTACTGCGTGGCCAGATTACTGGTGGACAATCACAAATGCTCAGCAATGGTCGGCTGGTTAAATCCAATGATCATATACTGGATAGCCGCAAGACGGTCATTAGTGGCAATCAGTTCCGTCAATACGCTCATCGCATCAGTGATATAGTGTATGAAAAACTAACTGGTGATCGCGGTGCATTTTTAACGCGAATTGCTTACGTATTAGTACGTAATAGAAACACCTCAGAATATCCTTACCAATTGGCTGTCGCTGATTATGATGGAGCCAATGAATCGATTTTGCTGCGTTCTCGTGAGCCGTTAATGTCTCCAGCTTGGTCTCCAGATGGCAATAAACTTGCTTATGTCAGTTTTGAAAATAAAAAATCTGAAATTTACATTCAGGACATTTACACAATGACGCGCACAAAATTGACGTCATTTCCTGGTATCAATGGAGCACCGGTATTTTCTCCTGATGGCAAAAAATTGGCGATGGTGCTATCTAAAGATGGTAATTCTGAACTATATATAATGGATTTAGCGAGTAAACAAATGCGTCGTTTAACTAAAAACCGTAATATCGATACGGAACCAAGTTGGGCGCCAGATGGAGAAAGCATCATTTTTAGTTCGGAACGGGGTGGTAAACCACAGATTTATCGAGTAAATTTAGCATCAGGACAAGTTAGACGTCTAACTTTTGACGGAGAAATGAATCTGGGAGGGGTATTCACTCCAGATGGCCGTCAAGTGGTGTTGGTAAACCGGACTCGTGGTAATTATCATATCGCCAGATTGGATGTTCAGTCTGGAGCAATGCAAGTTTTAACCAAAACTGCACTGGATGAATCGCCAAGTATTGCTCCAAACGGAAGTATGATCATGTACAGTACATTGCATGGAGGAAGACAAGTGTTGTCATTGGTGTCGCTGGATGGGCGCTTTAAAGCACGTTTACCGGCAGCGGATGGCGAGGTGAAATCACCTAGCTGGTCACCTTTTTTGCGATAAATATTTTACTATTCAGTATTGCTGGGTAGGATAGTAGTAATAATTAAACAATTGAATAACGATAAGGATCTATAGGATGCAACTTAACAAAGTGTTAAAAGGCTTATTTATTGCGTTACCAGTAATGACGATGATGGCATGTTCATCCAGTTCTGGTGTTAAGGAACAGGCAGAATCAAATAACTCTGCCATGGAGTCTTCAACTGAAAACCAGAACTCTGATGTACAAATGGGCTCTATGGAACCTGTATTGAGTGCTGAAGAACAAATGCGTCAGGATATTGCGGCCCTTGAAAATGAGCAGGTTGTTTATTTTGACTTTGACCGTGCAACTGTGCGTTCTGACTATTACCCTATTCTGGATAAGCATGCAGAATTTTTAGTTAAAAATCCTGGTGTTAATATTGTTATCGAAGGTCATTGTGATGAGCGTGGCACACCAGAATATAATATTTCACTAGGTGAAAGCCGTGCTAAATCCGTCGCTACCTATTTACAAAATGCGGGCGTAAGCGCAAGTCAGATTTCAGTTGTGTCTTATGGTGAAGAAAAACCAGTGAATCCTGGACATACCGAAGCTGCATTTGCAGAGAATCGTCGTGGGGTTTTAGTTTATCAAAACTAAGAGATTGGGATGATTAAACACAATATCGTTTTATTGTCCTTATTGGTTACAGGAGCCGCAGTTTATGCGGCTCCTGCGCCTGTGGTGGACGTTAATAGTGGTAACCTTGAGCAGCGTCTTGCAGCCCTTGAACGGATGGTTGGAACGCGTACTGATATGCAGCAGCGTTTACAGCAGCAATTAGATTCTGTTCAGGATGAAGTTAATGAGTTACGTGGCTCGGTTGAATTACACACCCATAAACTAGAGCAAATTCTGGAACGTCAGCGAGAGCTTTATCAGGAAATTGATAAACGTATCGCGGCGGTGATGCAAAAGCCCGCTCCAACGCCTGTATCAGAGCCAGCTGTGAATCAAACCACTCAGCCTGCTATGGGGGAAAGTGATGCCTATGATCAAGCTGTTAATCTGATATTAAAAGATAAGCAGTATGATCAAGCAATCCCTCAATTTGAATTATTCTTAAAGCAATATCCTAACTCGACCTATGCTGCGAATGCCTATTATTGGTTGGGGCAACTGTTATTTAACAAGCAGGACTGGACAACAGCCAGTCAACGTTTTACGTATCTGGTGGAGCACTACCCTGATTCAACCAAACGTGCGGATTCGTTGTTGAAATTAGGCATGATTGCCCAAAAACAGAATAATTTGTCCAAAGCCGAGCAACTTTTTGCCCAAGTTATTGCAGAATATTCTGGTAGTACTGCTGCCAAATTAGCGGATAGCCGATTAAAAAATCTTAAATAATGAGTTGTTTTGTTGGTATTTTCAGCAAAAAAACAGTTATCTGCTTTTTTTAAATGTTTTAGGTTGCGTCGAGGGCATAAATAAGTATTATATGCCGCCGTTGAGACAGACAGAGCGCGTCGTTAGCTCTGGGAGTAGGTAACTTAAAAGTTAACTGCACCAGCGGCGAGTCGTAATGTAAAGAGTTTAATTGTGGGTCGTTAGCTCAGTTGGTAGAGCAGTTGACTTTTAATCAATTGGTCGCTGGTTCGAATCCAGCACGACCCACCAATTCTCTCCTGTCAATAACACATTAATCTGTATTCCAGATGATTTAGTGGGTCGTTAGCTCAGTTGGTAGAGCAGTTGACTTTTAATCAATTGGTCGCTGGTTCGAATCCAGCACGACCCACCACTATTCTATTAACGACCTGACGGTTGATTGGTAGGTTGCAGTAAAACCGAAAATACCCAAGCGGAACGTTAGCTCAGGGAGTAGGTGGCGATAACGTCAACTACACTGGCAATGGGTTGCCAAAGTAAAACCGAAAATATCTCAGTGGGTCGTTAGCTCAGTTGGTAGAGCAGTTGACTTTTAATCAATTGGTCGCTGGTTCGAATCCAGCACGACCCACCACTTTTTAATTAAACTACTTAATTTTCTTATTCCCCATTTTTACCAAATACTTGAACAAACCCTGTATGTTGGTGATTTCTGCCCTGGTTAAATAAAAAGAAGCAGTCGTCGTTATCAGCGATAACACAAGAGTATCAGTCTAACAAACACCTTTGTGACAAGTTCATTTCAAATGCTTGGTCAATTCGTTATAATTCAGAATATTGAAGCTAGATGAGTTGTTGTATGAACCAGGCCGTTCAGATAGATACCTTAGCGTATCCTTTTCCTCCCAAACCGAAGCCTTTAAGCCAGAATGAGCAGGCTGCATATAAAACGCGAATTAAGGCGTTGTTAAAGGAAAAAAATGCCGTTTTAGTGGCGCATTATTATACCGATCCTGAAATTCAGGCGTTGGCCGAGGAAACCAATGGGTGTATTTCGGATTCGCTGGAGATGGCTCGTTTCGGGCGAGAACACGATGCACAAACCCTGATTGTAGCTGGCGTTCGTTTTATGGGCGAGACGGCAAAAATTTTGAGCCCCGAGAAGAAAGTACTAATGCCAACGTTGGAAGCAACCTGTTCTCTTGATTTAGGTTGTCCAGCGGATAAATTTACCCAGTTCTGCGATGCTCATCCAGATCATACGGTGGTGGTGTACGCTAATACATCAGCAGCGGTGAAGGCTAGAGCGGATTGGGTCGTTACATCGAGTATCGCACTGGAAATCGTTGAGCACCTTGATTCCCAAGGTAAAAAAATAATATGGGGTCCGGATAGGCATTTGGGTGCTTATATTCAAAAGCAAACTGGTGCGCAGATGTTAATGTGGCAAGGCGCGTGTGTGGTGCATGACGAGTTTAAATCAAAAGCGCTTAAACAGCTTAAAGCACAGTACCCAGATGCAGCAGTACTGGTACATCCAGAGTCACCCGAAAATATCATCTCATTGGCAGATGCAGTAGGCTCTACAACTCAGTTAATCAATGCAGCGAAGAACCTGCCAAATAAAGTCTTTATTGTGGCTACTGATCGAGGCATTTTTTATAAAATGCAGCAGCAATGCCCTGATAAAGTATTTATGGAAGCACCAACAGGCGGAAATGGCGCCACCTGTCGTAGTTGTGCTCATTGTCCTTGGATGGCAATGAATGGCCTTCAAGCTATCGAGAAAGCCTTAACTGAAGATTCAGGTCATGAGATATTCGTAGATGAAACATTGCGTCAAAAAGCATTAGTGCCACTCGATCGCATGTTGGACTTTTCTCAACAACTTAAAATTAAATTGCAAGGCAATGCTTGATTGCTGAAATAACCAGCAAACTATCAGGTAGTGAATAATAAGTCTTGATTCAAGGTGTTGAATTCCCTACCATACGCGGCGCTCGCATAACGGTTCCGATATGCAATGAATTTAGTAAAGGTGAGATG